>JANODS010000252.1:0-19908 GCA_031412835.1 Acidobacteriota bacterium
CACTGACCCCGTATTGACTCAAAAGGCGTCTGGCTCGGTGGAAGAGCATCTCGTAAATCGGTGAAGTCACAAACAGACGATGCTGAGCAAGGTCCGCACGGAAACGCCGCTTTGCTATTTCGAGCGCCGACGGATCGATCACCTTGGTTCTGACCTTGATCGCTAGAACGGATTCGAACTCCACAATCGAGAGGTGGGAGATCCAAATTCGCGAGCCCGGTTGTTCAAACAGCCGATCAACGAAGTCAGAGCCGAGTTCCTCGTGGTAGCGCTTCGCTAACGCACCGGTATCAAGGAAGTAACTCGGCAATCAATCAGCGCTCTTCTCGCTGAGTGATCACGGCTTCGGAGAGCGAACCGGAGATGGTCGACAAAGCCAGTCGCACTTCATCCAAGGTGACGGTGTCTTCGACCGCTTGAGCCCACTGTTCTGGAGAGAAGTAACCCGCTACATCTTGGCCGACCGAACTGGGGTCGCTAATAGTGACGGTGACCTGCTGCCGATCCTCGAAGGGAAGGGACTCTGAAGGCTGAAGAACACCATTTTTGTATACAGCCTGAAGTCGTCGGTCCATAGACTTTCAGTCTAGCCGCTACTGATTCCCGCGAGTGAGTGCTCGGTGGATTATAGTTTGCTGGACGCCGAAATGAGTTCGACCGACCGGCTCATCGAACGACTGCGGGCGAGCAGAGTATCGATCTCATCATCGGTGAGCACGCCTCGAATCTCGGCACCCTCCACTATAGAGTACGCCTAGCTCAGATGGGGTGGAACTGTCGGCGAGGACTACCGCGGGGATGGGTTGAAATTCGAAGCGGAGGAGGAGAGGGCGAGGTTTGGCAATTCGGGGGGGCGACGACGCAAAGTTTCGTCGAGGTTAAATGTTGGTGAGCATTGCGGCGGTTCTCCGACGGCGTTAGCTCCGTCGTCTGTAAACAACAGCACGCTGTTTAGCTTCAGGAGGCCAAAACGGCAGAAAACCGCCTCCGTTTACTCGAAGAAAACAGTTCCTTGAATAGCGGCCCCCGGCTTCTGCATAATGGAAGGCTCATGAGTATACGCAGCATGACGGGATTTGCGCGGTTGCGGCGGCAGAGCCCTGACGGCGAGGCGGTGATTACAGTGAAGGGTGTCAACCACCGGGGGCTGGATCTGCACTTCCAGATGCCCGGGGCGCTCGACCCCTATGAGACCGCGATGCGGGCTCTGATCCGAAAGATGATGTCGCGCGGCCATATCGAGATCCGGGTGCAGTATCACCGGAACAAGAGCGATGCCGTCGCCAGCTTGAATGCCGAACTGCTCGATTCCTACTTAGCGGCGTTTCGGCAGGCAACCCGTCACACCGGAACGGTGGCAGAGTGCGACCTCAACGTGGCTCTGCGGGTGCCAGGAATGTTCGAGCCGGCCGCGGACCAAGAGCCGGAAGCCGAGTTGCAAGCGTTCTTGCTAGCGCTGCTGGAAGACGCTCTGACGGAGATGAACTCGGTTCGGGAGCGGGAAGGGGCGGAGACGGCGGCGGTGCTCGTGGAACGGACAAAGTCGATTCGGGCAGCCGTGAGCCAGGTGCGGGAGATTCGGACCCGCGCGATGCCGGCCTTTCAACAACGGCTGCGAGACCGGCTGGGAGAGTTACTAGGCGGGGCCGGGATTGAGCCGCAACGGCTCGTGCAAGAGGCGGCGATATTGGCCGACCGGAGCGACATCGGGGAAGAGATTGCCCGGCTGGAGATTCATTCCGAACAGCTCGACCAGATGTTGCAGAAGGGCGGCGAGGTGGGCAAGAAGATGGATTTTCTGCTGCAGGAAATGAACCGGGAAGCGAATACGATGCTTTCGAAGACGAACGGCATTGGCGAGCAGGGGTTGGTTTTGACAGAAGTGGGGCTGGGGATCAAGGCTGATATTGAAAAGATCCGCGAGCAATCTTTGAACCTGGAATGAGCATTCTGTTTGTGATTTCGGCCCCTTCGGGCACGGGAAAATCGACGATTCTACGCGACGCGCGCCGGACTGACCCGCAGCTTGCCTTTTCCCGCAGCTATACGACCCGGGCTCCACGCGGCCCGGAGCGGGACGGCGTGGACTATCATTTCACGACGAAAGAAGACTTTGAACGGCGGGCGGCGGCGGGCGAATTCCTGGAATTTGCCAACGTGTTTGGGAATTATTACGGGACGCACCAGAGTGAGATTGAACGGGCGGCGGCGTCGGGCTGCGACCTGGTCATGGACATCGACGTGCAGGGTGCGAGACAATTACAGAAGCGAGTTGTTGACGCCGTCCTGATTTTTGTTTTGCCGCCGGACCGGACCGAGTTGGAGCGACGCTTACGGGCACGATCACAGGATCAGCCGGAAGTGATTGAGCGCCGACTGCGGGAAGCGAAAGCCGAAACCACGCAGTACGAAATTTACGACTACATTTTGATTAACGATGAGCTGGACGCCGCCGTGGCGGACCTTCGCAGCATTATCCGAGCCGAGCGTTTACGCCGGAAGCGGATGGAAGGGCCGGTACAGCGAGTGTTGGGTTCGTTTTAGAGGCATTGAATTCCATGGCCGAGAACACTCCCCGCAATATCAATTTCGCTATCCCGGACGATCCGGAATCGAGCACCTATCGTTTCATTATTGTTGCGGCCAAACGGGCTCGGCAATTGCAGGCTGGCAGCCGGTCGTTTCTGCCGACCACAACGCGGAAGCCCACCGTGACGGCGCTCGAAGAGGTCCGCCGGGGCTTGATTCAGTACGAAGACCCGATTCGCGATGCGAATTTGGCTGAGATCGCTTCGAGACGTAGCTAAGTTCGAGGGCGGCATGAACGTCGTCCTGGGAGTGGGAGCAGGCATCGCCGCTTATAAGGCGGCGGAATTGGCGCGAGTGCTGATGCGTCGGGGGTGTACGGTCAGCACGGTGATGACGGCCGGGGCGACGGAGTTCATCCAGCCCCTGACGTTCGCGGCGCTGACGGGGAGAAAGGTGATCACCGGCTTGTTCGGGACGCGCAGCGCCGACGAGGTGCTCGCGAGTTCCGTCGAACACATCGCGGTGGCGCAGGAGAATGCCGTGTTGGTGGTGGCTCCGGCGACTGCGGACCTGCTCGCGAAGTTCACTCATGGGTTGGCGGATGACTTTCTTTCGACGCTGTATTTGGCGTTCACCGGGCCGGTGGTGCTGGCTCCGGCGATGAACACGAACATGTGGAACCATCCAGCGACGCAGGCGAACCTGGACGTTTTGCGGAGCCGGGGCCATAAGGTTGTCGGGCCGGACAGCGGGGACCTGGCGTGTGGAACGGTGGGCCCGGGACGGCTGGCGGAGCCCGAATGGATTGCCGAGGCGGTGATTTCCGCGTTGAACCAGCAGGACCTGACGGGCGAGACAGTGTTGATCACGGCGGGTCCGACGCAGGAAGCGATTGACCCGGTGCGGTACATCACGAATCGGTCGAGCGGGAAGATGGGCTACGCGATGGCGGCGGAAGCGGCGGCGCGGGGAGCCCGGGTGGTGCTCATCAGTGGGCCGGTGCATTTGGCGGCGCCGTTGGGCGTGGAGCTGGTAGCGGTGCAGTCGGCGCGCGAAATGCGGGATGCAGTGATGGCGCACTTGGACGGGGCATCGATCATCGTGAAAGCGGCGGCGGTGGCGGACTATTACGTGACGGAGATTGCTCCGCAAAAGTTGAAGAAAACAGCGGCGCGGGTGGCGTTGGACCTGGACCCGACGCCGGATATTCTGGCTGAGGTAGGAGCGAAGAAAGGCGACCGGTTGCTGATCGGGTTTGCAGCGGAGACGCAGAACCTAGTCGCGGAGGCGAAGCGGAAGATGACGACGAAACACGCCGATATGGTGGTGGGGAATTTGGTGAACCAGTCGGGGACGGGGTTCGAGGCGGATGAGAACGAGGTGACGCTCGTGATGAGTACGGGGGAGACGCGCCACATTGAACGGGCGTCGAAGCGCGAAGTGGCGCGACAGATTTTTGACCAGGCGTTACGGCTCCGGCTGGCGCTCCACGCAAGCCAATGACCCGCGAAGAGATCCGCCAGTTTCTTGAGTTCTATCAGGACTTGGGGGTGAAGACAATCTACCAGCGGGGTTCGGTGCTGGCGGCCTCGGAAGTATTGCCGGACCTGGTAGAAGATTTGAATTCCCTGCTCCCTCCCATGAAGCCGGTGAACCCCGTTCGAGTGATGCCGCCCCCCGCACCGATTATGAAAACCACTGTTCCCAAGCTGTTGCCCTTAGCGCCGGAAGGCGATTCGATGGAGGCGATCCGGCAGGACATTGGCGACTGTAAACGCTGTCGGCTGTGCGAAGCGCGGAACAAGATCGTGTTCGGATCGGGGAGTGAAAGCGCGCGGCTGGTGTTCGTCGGGGAAGGTCCGGGGGCGGACGAGGACGCCAGCGGATTGCCGTTTGTGGGCCGGGCCGGGCAGCTTTTGACCGCGATGATTGAGGGCACGGCGTCGAAGGAAGGCATCCAGATTATGCGGCCCGATGTGTATATCGCCAACGTCGTCAAGTGTCGCCCGCCAGAGAACCGGGCACCGATGCCGGACGAGATGGAGATCTGTGGACAGTTCCTGTTTCGGCAATTGCTGGCGATCAAGCCGAAGGCGATTTGCGCGCTGGGATCGACGGCGGCGAAGGCACTGCTGGGGACTAAGGAAGGGGTGACCAAGCTGCGAGGGAATTGGCACAAGTGGCAGGATATTCCGGTGATGGTTACTTATCATCCGTCGTATTTGCTGCGGCCCTATAACCAGAACGCGAAGCGCGAATCGTGGGAAGACCTGAAGAAGGTTCTGCATTTCGTCTATGACTAAGAGGGGATTTTTCGTTTCGTTCGAGGGTGGCGACGGCTGCGGAAAGACGACGCAGATGCGGCTTCTTGTCGAGCGGTTGAAGGCGATGGGGCTCGATGTGCTGGAGACAGCCGAGCCGGGCGGGACACCGATTGGGCGGCAGATTAGGAAGATTCTGCTGGATTCGGCGAACGACGAGCTATCGGCCCGGGCGGAGTTGTTGCTGTACTTTGCCTGCCGGGCGCAGAACGTTGACGAATGGATTCGACCGGCGCTGGCGGCGGGGCGGGTGGTGGTGAGCGACCGGTTTACGGATTCGACGCTGGCGTATCAGGGAGAAGGCCGGGGGTTGACGGCGGGGCTCGTCCGGGAGCTGCACGGGATTGCGTGCCAGGAGGTGCTGCCGGATTTGACGATTTATTTGGACATCGACTACAAGGCGGGGTTGGCGCGGGCGCGGGCGCGGAACGCCGAGCGCGAGGCGGCGGCGATGGCGGACGAGACCCGGATGGACGAGCAGGCCGAGGAGTTCCATGCCCGGGTGCGGCAAGGCTACTTGGCGCTGGCCGCGGCGGAGCCGGGGCGGATTCGGACGATTGACGCGGGGCGGAGCATGGCCGAGGTGGCGGCGGCGATTTGGAGCGAGGTGGGGCCGCATGTTTAAGAATTTCCATGGCAACGTCGAGGCGCAGCGGGTGCTGCAGGGGATGATTGCCAGCCAGCGGATGCCGCAGACGATTCTGCTGGCGGGTCCGGAAGGGATCGGGAAGGCGACTTTGGCGCGGCGGTTCGCGGCGGCGATTGTGGGCCACGCGGCGCAGATTGAAAAAGATGATCTGTCCCTGTCGGCGAACCAGGACGTGATTGCGGAGCGGGAGAAGTGGACGGCGGAGAAGCGGAACGAAGATCCGATTCTGTTCAACACGCACTCGGATTTTGTGACGTTTTGCCCGGAGGGGCCTCTGCGGCAGCTTTCGATACCGCAGATGCGGGCGTTGAAGGAACGGGCGCAGTACGGGCCGTTGAAGGGGCCGCGCAAAGTATTCCTGATCGACCAAATCGACCGGGCCAACGAGCAGGCGGCGAACTCGCTGCTGAAGACGTTGGAGGAGCCGCCGCCGTACTTGATCATCGTGGCGACAGCGACCAATGCCTATGACCTGCTGCCGACGATCCGGTCGCGTTCCGTGCCGATTTATCTGACGCCGCTATCGAAGCCAGAGATGGCGGCGTTTGCGGCGGAGAAGGGGCTGAAGGACGTCGAGCGGCGGGTAGCCTTGGCGGCAGGGTCGCCGGGATTGGCGATGAGCCTCGAATTGACTGTCTATGACAAGCGGCGGGCGCAGATGTTGGCGCTACTGGGCGCGGCGTGCGGGATGCTGCCGTGGGGGGATTGGGCGAAGACTTCGGAGGCGCTGAACGCGAGCCGGTCGGAGAAGCTCGAAAACCACTTGAAGGTGCTGTATCTGCTGCTGGAAGATTTGTTACTGATTCGGTGCGAGGCGCGGAACGCGACTTTACGAAACTTTGATGTTCAGCGGGAACTTGAGGGGCTGGCGCGCGTAGTAACATTTGATTGGATCCAAAAGGCCGTTCGGAAGACGGACGAGCTAGTGGACTTGCTGCGACGGAACATTCAGAAGGGCATCGCGCTGGACGCGATGGTTCTGGAACTCCGCGGCAAAGTTCAATTGTGATGCAATAATAATTAACAACTCCATGCCCCCTCCGACTCGTAGCGCTCCCCCGACCAAGAAACCGGTTCCTCCCGATCAGACCAACGCCGAAAACTTCTACTACATGAAGCAGATGCAGGCGAAGACGCCGATGGTGATCGTGATGAAAGACGGCGAAGAACTCCGCGGCATCATTGAGTGGTACGACAAGGCCGCCTTGAAATTCAATCGCGAAGGTGCGCCGAATTTGATGCTGTACAAGCACAACATCAAATACATGTACAAGGACGGGGAGTAAGCCGTTACTTCGGTTTCTGGGCTAAGCGAAGGGCCCGGCGTTCGCCGGCCTCTTCGTAGCGGCGAAGCTCTGCCTCTGTCTGTGGCAGGACCGGGGTGACGGCGACTTTTTGCCCGGCTTTGTCGAGCGCGACGAAGGTGAGATAGGCCGAGGACGTGTGCTTGACCTCGCGGGTATGCAGGTCTTCAATGAAGACTTTGACGCCGACCTCCATTGAGGTGCGGAAGACGCGGTTGACGCTGGATTTGAGCGTGACGAGTTGGCCGATGTGGATGGGGTGTAAGAACGTCATGCGGTCGATGGAGGCCGTAACGATGGCGCAGCGCGCGTGGCGGGCGGCGGCGAGGGAGGCGGCGAGGTCGACGAGCGCCATGACTTTCCCGCCGAAGAGGGTGCCTAGGACATTGGCGTCGTTAGGAAGCGCGAACTCGCTCATTTCAGAAGCGGATTCGCAGACCGGGCGGCCCGGTTGATCAGGAAGCATAACCTCAGGGTACGATGGTTCGTATGAGCTCTCGGTTAGAGATTTTGCAGGGGATGTTGGCGCAGGATCCGGCGAACACGTTTGCGCGGTACGGATTGGCGATGGAGTTTGCCAATCAGGGGGATTTCGCCGGGGCGGTGACGCAGTTTGAAGCCTTGATCGCGAGCAAGCCGGACTATTGCGCGGCTTACTTCCACGGGGGGCAGACGCTCGAAAAGATGGGCCAGCCGGACGAGGCGGGTGGGATGTATCGGCGCGGGATTGAGGCGGCGACCAAGGCGGGGGATGCGCATACGCGGAAAGAGCTGGAAGGGGCTTTGGCGATGCTGCCGTAACTTTTTCGACTCGGCGAGCGAATGGGCTTGTAAGCAACTATGCATCTCGTCATCGTCGGCAACGGAGTAGCGGGAATCACGGCGGCATTGGCCGTACGGGAGAAGGATCCACAGGCCGAGATTACGGTGATCAGCGGAGAGGGAGATTACTTCTTCTCGCGGACGGCGTTGATGTACGCCTATATGGACCAGATGCAACGGCGGGATCTCGAGCCGTATGAGCGACACGTTTTTCGGGAGAAGCGGATTGCGCTGCGGCGGGGTTGGGTAACCGATCTCGATGCCGAGGGCCGGATGCTAACGCTGGCTGATGGCAGCGCGGTGCGTTATGACAAGCTGCTACTAGCGACGGGGTCGCGGGGACGGCGAGCGGAATGGGAACGAAAGCTCGAAGGGGTGGTGAACTTCGTTTCGTTGCAGGATCTCGACGCCTGTGAGCGGCTGACCCCGGGGACGAAGCGCGCGGTGGTGGCGGGGGGTGGATTGATCGGGGTGGAGCTTGTGGAATGCTTGGCGCACCACCGAGTGGCGACGACGTTCTTGGTGCGCGAGACGACGTACTGGCCAGCGGCGCTGAGCCCGGAAGAGGGCGAGTTGGTGGCGGCGCACATCCGGGCGCAGGGCGTGGATCTGCGACTGGGGACGGAGGTGGCGAGCTTGGAAGGCGAAAGCCGCGTCAACGGCGTGGTGACGACGGCGGGGGAGAAGATTGGTTGTGAGATGGTCGGGGTGACGATTGGCGTCGAGCCGAATATAGAGTGGTTGCGCGGGGTGAAGACGCCGCCGGAGTTGGGGCGCGGGGTCAAAACGGATGGCGGGTTTCGCACTTCCCTTTCCCACGTGTTCGCGGCCGGTGATGTGGCCGAGGTGAATGGCCGGATTGAGCCCTTGTGGTATGCGGCAAAGCGGCAAGGCGCGGCGGTGGCGCGGGCGATTTTAGGAGAGACGGTGGAGTATGGTGCGCCGACGTACTATAACAGCGCAAAGTTTTTCCACCTGGAATGGACGTGCGCGGGCGAGACCAAGGGGCCGGGGCGGTTCAAGCAATTGCCAGGGAGGGAGGCGAGCGTTAGGGTGCTGGAAAGGGATGGCTTCGTAACGGGATTCTCGATGCTGGGGAGCCGGTGGAACCACCGGGTGCTCGTGAAGTGGCTGGAGGAAAGACGGAAGACGGAGGATGTGATGGGGCGACTGAGCGAAGCGCAGTACGACGTGGAGTTCGGAAGGGTGGCGCTATGATTCGGGATCGGGTTTACCATGACATGACCAACCGGGGGGTGACCGGGTGGTTCATAGCGGCGCTGCTGACTGCATTCTATTTGGTGCTCTATTTCACCGAGACAATGACGCCTTGGGCGCAGAGGATTGGGCTGAGCAGTAAGTGGGATCTCTACGGGGCGCTGTATACGATCGCCATTGTGGGTGGTGGTTTGGCGGTGATGCGGAAGTATGGACATAATCGCTACCAAGTGATTCGCACGTCGGTCGTGATGTTTGTGCAGGTGGTATTCGCGTTTTCGATTCCGCAGATGTTGAAGGCAATGCACCAGCCGGAGTTGTACCTGAGCTATTTCTGGCCGTTGAAGTTTGACTATGGAAATCCGGAGTATCTGGCCCATCAGCCGGTGTGGTTCATCGTGTATTCGATCGCGGGCGGGCTGGTATTGGTGCCGTTGGCCGGGGCGTTCTTCGGCAAGCGGTGGTACTGTTCCTGGGTCTGTGGCTGTGGCGGACTGGCGAACACGTTTGGGGAGCCGTGGCGCCATTTGAGCGACAAGTCGACGGCGGCTTGGAAGTTCGAAAAGATCAGCGTATACAGTGTTCTGGGGATTAGTTTGGCGCTAACGGGGATTCTGGTTTATTCGTGGATGACGGGCAGCAAGGCACCGGTGGTGGTGGAGTTCCAGAGTTGGTACGGGTTGATTGTTGGCAGCATACTGTCTGGCGTGGTGGGCGTGGGGCTTTATCCGCTGGGCGGGACGAGGGTGTGGTGTCGCTTCTTCTGCCCGATGGCGGCGTTGTTGGGGATCACCCAGAGGGCCGGCAAGCGCTTTCATATTCGAGTGAAGGAAGATATGTGCATCTCGTGCGGGCTGTGCTCGAAGTACTGCGAAATGGGGATTGACGTGCGGGCGTATGCGCAAAGGAACGAGAGCTTTACGCGGGCATCCTGCGTAGGCTGCGGAATTTGTTCGGAAGTGTGTCCCAGGGGGGTACTGCGGCTCGAGAGCGAATCGGGGCTGGTACAGATTACGGTTGGACGATAAGCAAGAGCTGGTCGAATTGATGATCGGATATCAAGCGGCGGACCGTGCGGCCGCGGAGCTATTGGCGGCCAAGGTCTACCCGATGTTGCACCGGTTTTATAGCAGCTTGGGCGAGTACGAGCGGGCCGATGATTTGGCGCAGGAGTGCTGGATCCGGCTGCACAAGGCGCGGCATTCGTATCGGCCGCCGGAGCCGGTATTGCCGTGGGTTTTCGCGATTGCGCGGCACACGAGGGTGGACCAGTTTCGGAAGCGGGCGCGGAGTTCCAGGCGGGAGGTGGCGATGGAGGTAGGAGCGGATTTTGCTGCCCCCGCGCCAGAGGCCGAGCCGACCGTGCTGCCGCTGCTGGAGCAATTGCCGGCGAGCCAGAAAGAGGTTTTGTTGCTGCTGAAAGTGACGGGAATGAGCCTGGAAGAGGTGGCCCGTGCGACGGCCTCAACGGTTGGAAGCGTGAAGCAGAAGGCGCATCGGGCGTATGAGACGCTGCGGCGGTTACTGGGAGAGAGGTCATGATGGACGAGAAGCGGATTGGGGATCGATTGGAGAGCGAAATTCGGCCTGGAAAGTCCGCGCCGATGGGACTGGTGGGCGAGTTGACGCCGGTGAAACCGGGGCTGTCGACGGGTGCGGTGTTGACGGTGTTCGCGGCGGTGTTGTGCGGGATTACGGTGGGCGGCGGCTTGGCATTGGGGTCGCGGGGGATGCTGGCGATGACGGTGGCCCAGGTGATGATTATGGGCGCATTGGGCGTTACGATGATGGCTCTGTTGGGGCTGGCGGCGGCGCAGGGATTGCGGCCGGGATCGAAGGTATGGGTGAATGTGCGGTGGGCGAAAGTGTTGCCTTTAGTGGGTTTTCTGATGATGGCGGCCATGATCTTTCCGTGGCAATGGACGCCGGAGAATTTTGTCGCGAACGGCTGGGGATGTTTGCGGGAGGGGTTGTATGTGGCGCTCGCGTCTTCAGTGGGGGTAATTTGGCTCGTGCGGAGGGGTTACGTGATGCACTGGGCGGGGTTGGCGGGTACGTTGGGCGCGTTCTGCGGGTTGACCGGGGCGGCGCTGCTGCACGTGATGTGCCCGGACCAGGAGGCGACCCACCTGATTGTGTGGCACGGGGGCATTCTGGCGGGAGGGACGTTAGGTGGATTACTCGCTGGGTACTTGTTGCTGCGGGGCAAGTGAAAATGCGGCCGCGGCGAGACGGCGGGCATGGGTTTGAATGTCCGCGGGCCATAGCTCCGAGGCGACGTTGAAGGGTTCGGCGTGACCGGCGAAGAGAGCGCGGGTCGCGTCCTCAAAGCCACGGAAATTGCCGGCCATGGCGGAGAGGAAGCGGTAAGCGGACTCCTGGGCGGCTCGGAGTTGGTCTTGCGGGGCTTGGGTGCGGCGGGCTGCCTCGACGAGTTTGCGCAAGGCGACGGAGGCACCGCCAGGTTGGCTGTCGAGCCAGGCCCAGTGACGAGGAAGGAGAGAGACCTCACGGGCGATGACGCTGGGACTGGGGCCGGGGGCGGGAGTGTGCGGGGTAGGGCGGAGGCTGCAGATCTGGAGGAACGAAACGGGTGCGGGTGCGCGAAGGTCGAGCTCGATTTGGAGGCTCGAGACGGCATCGAAGACGAGGACGGGTTCGGAGGGCGGGGCGGTGCGGACGGCATGGGTTATAGCCGGGAGATCGCCGGTGGCGAGTAAGTTGGGGCCGGCGAAGGCGAGATAGGGCATAGCTTGATTATCGGGTATACTCTCCGTTATCCATGGCTCACGACATCACGATTCTGCTCGAAGAGTGGGGTCGAGGAGATAAGTCCGCGCTTGATCGGCTGGCTCCGCTAGTCTATCCACAGTTGCGTGAAATCGCGGGAGCCTATCTGCGGCGGGAACGGGGCGGACATACGCTGCAGGCTACGGCGCTCGTGAGTGAGTTGTTCTTGAAGCTGATGACTCGACGGGAGCCGCATTTTGAGAGTCGGCACCACTTCTATTCGTTGACGGCGAAGTTGATGCGGATGGCACTGATTGATCACGCTCGGCTAGCCAAGGCGGGCAAGCGGGGCGGAGCGTTGTTTCCGGTGCCGTTGCACGATGAGATTCCGTGGGTGGATGCTTCCGGCGAGCAGATGGTGGATCTTGACCGGGCGCTGGATGAGCTGGCTGAACTCGACGCGGAGCAGGCGCAGATGTTCGAAATGCGGTTTTTGATCGGGCATACGGTCGACGAGGTGGCGGAGATTCTGGGGACGTCGAAATCGAGCGTGGACCGGAAGGTGCGTTTAGGGCGGGCGTGGCTGTTTCAACGTCTGCATGACGCGGAGGGGCGCGACCTTGCGCCATAAAGAGCATGAACGCCCAGACGCGATGGAATCGGATACAAGCGCTTTGTGAGGAGGCCGAGAAGCAACCGGAGGACGGGCGGGCGGCGTTCCTGGAGCGGGTCGAGAGCGACGAGGGAATCCGGGCCGAGGTGTTGGCAATGCTGTCAGCGTTGCGAGACGAGGCGCAAGTTCGGGAGGCGTACGTGCCGGTGGAGCCGGAGACTCCGGTGGGGCCGAGGACAATTGGCGCGTATGCGATCACGGGCTACTTGGGGCGGGGCGGAACGGGCACGGTGTACGCGGCGGAGATTGACCGGGCGGGGGTGAAGCAGCACGTGGCGGTGAAGGTGCTGCACGCGGCGATGGACGATGGCGAGACCGAGGCGAGGTTTCGGCGGGAGCAGCAGATGTTGGCGCAGTTGGACCACCCGGGGATTACGCGGGTGATTGACGCGGGGGTGACGGAGGAGCAGCAGCCGTATCTCGTGATGGACCGGGTGGACGGGGAGCCGATTGACGCCTATTGCGACCGGCATAAGCTGGACATTCCTGGACGGGTGCGGCTGATGATTCAGGTATGCGAAGCGGTCGCGGCGGCGCATCGGGCGCTGACTGTGCACCTGGATCTGAAGCCGTTTAACTTGCTCGTCACGGTAGACGGCCGGGCGAAGCTGTTGGACTTTGGGACGGCGAAGCTTGTGCGGCCCGGTGATTTGACGATGACGCGGCAGATGACGCCGCTGTACGCGAGCCCGGAGCAGTTGCGTGGCGAGGCGGTGACGACGGCTTGCGATGTTTACAGTTTGGGCGTGGTGCTGTACGAGATCCTGGCGGGGGATTGGCCGTTTGGGAGCCGCGAATCGATGCTCGCGGTGTGGGAGCGGGCGGCGGGGAACACCGAAAGCCGAAAGCTGACCGAGCGCGTGAGCGCGGAGGTGGCGGCGTTGCGCGGGATGCGCGTGGAGCAAATGCGGGAGGCGCTGCGCGGGGACATGGAAGTGATTGTCCGGAAGGCGATGGCCAAAGGGCCGACCGAACGCTACGAGAGCGTGGCGGGGCTGGCAGAGGACTTGCAGCGGTATCTGGAAGGGCGGCCGGTGTTGGCGCAGAAGCAGACGAGTTGGTACCAGTTAAAGAAGTACGCGGTGCGGAACCGGGGAGCGGTGAGCCTTACGCTACTGCTGCTGGTGGGATTGGGGGGGGCGCTGGGATACGGATGGTGGCAGCAGCGGCAGGCTCTGCAGGCGGCACGGGTGGCGGAGGAGACGGGATCGTTTTTGAGTTGGATGGTGCAGAGTTCTCGGCCGATGTACGGAGGGCGGACGGAGATGACCGTTCGCGAATTGGTCCAGAACGCGGGGAAGGAACTGGCGCGTCGGGACCAGATGAGCGATGCGGCTGCGGGGACGTTGCTGCAAACGCTGGGCGGGTATTTGGCCGAGGCGGGTGATCCGGAAGGGGCGATGGCGATGATGCGGAAGGCGGGGGTGCGGGCGACTACCCCAGGGGCGCGGATAACCAGTCAGATGGCGGTAGTGAGCATGCTGATTGGGAGGGGGAAATGCGAGGAGGCGATGAAGATTGTGCGAACGGTGGAGGCGGACGTGGAGCGGTACAAGCCGACGTTGCCGCCGGTGACCTATGCGACTTACTTGACGCAGCGCAGCGAATCGATGGACACGTGCGAGAACCGCAGGGAAGATGTCGTGAAGTTGTTGGCCCCGTTGCCGGGGATCATCCGGCAGATAAAGGACGATGATAAGACGTTGGAGATGCGAGGTGGGCTGCTGAAAGCGCTCGGGTTGAATACATACGCCGTGGCTCTGTATTCGGCGCAACGCTACGACGAGGCGATGGCGATTGTAAACGAAGCAATGGGATATGCGGGCACGGGTCCGGATTCGCCGGGAGTGAGAGTGGCGTTGTACCGGACGATCCACTACATCGAGCAAGGCCGGGAACGAAAGAAGGAGACCGCCGACGCTATCGGGGAGGCGGTGAAGCTGGCGAAGGGGTATACGAGCACGTTCGAGTATCTCCGATTGAAGGTGATGTGGGCGAGTAAATTGGGAATACTCGGAGAGAAAGAGCGGCCGGCGGCGATTGCTCGCGAGACGATCGCGGAGACCCGCCAGCGGGCGGAGGAGATTGGACCGATTCGATGGATGATTTTGGTTGATGCGGGCTTGGCTATGATGCGCAGCGGCGAGTGTGCGGAGGTGCCGGACCTGATGAAGGAAGTGGACGCGATAGCGGGCAAGAGCATGGGTGCCGCGTGGCGGGGGAACCGGCTTTCGGCGGAAGGGCTGTGCCTGATCAAGATGGGGAAGACGGCCGAAGGGAAGAAGCTGGTGAAGGAGACTCTGGAGGTGATGCAGGGCGTCTTCTCGAAGAACTCGAAGTTTAAGGTGGAGTTGGAGACGGCGCTGCGTTAAAGGATGAGGGAGGCACAAATGAAGTGCATCCATTGCGAGGGACAGATGAAGAAAGACGCCGCACCGTTCCACATCGACCGGAAGGGGTACCATTTGTCGCTCGATGCCGTGCCTGCGTGGGTGTGTGGCCAGTGCGGCGAGCCCTACTTTGAGGAGCGCGAGGTCCGAACAATCCAACGCCTACTCTCTCAGTTGGACAAACAAACCGCGGTTCTGGCGTCGGTGGCATGAAACTGGAGTCAACGCCGCAATCGTCGCTACGCCGTTTTGCGCGAGGAATTCGTTAGACTAGAGGGGCTATGGTAACCATCGATCCAATTCAAGTGGAAGTCGAGCGCGAAGAGGACGGAAGAATTCTGGCCTCTGTGCCAGATCTCCCTGGCGTGATGGCGTACGGCGCTAGCGAAGGCGAGGCTATACGCAAAGTCAAGTCGATTGCGCTGCAAGTGTTGGCGGATATGATTGAGAGCGGCGAGGAAGTACCGGAGCCACTCCGGCTCCTGTTCGCTGCGTGAGCATCTGGAGCGCGACCCAGGCAAGGCGTGTCTATGCGGCCTTGCGGCGAATCGGCTGGGCGCTGAAGAAGCAGGTCGGGTCCCACCGCAAGTTGCAGCGCGACGGCTGGCCGAACTTTACGTTCAGTTTCCACGACAGGGAGGAGGTCGGCCCCGCGGCACTCGCGAAGATCGGGAAGGATACAGGCCTCCGGCCAGAGGATCTTTGAAGCTTGGCCAGCGGTTGGGTACTGATTAGGGCACGATGGCTAGAGGTTGGAGGTCGATTGGGTTTTCCCAGACGTTGCGACCGATGATCATATCGTTAGGCGCATCAAGGAAATAGTAGTTGCTACCTGCCTTGGCTTGGTAACGCTGGCCGTCTGGACCCTGGAGGACCGTTGTTCCAGAAAGGAGGTGGCCGCGGCCTTCGGCGATACGCTGGTTCGACGCATCGCGCTCCTCAAACATCCGCTGGCCTAACGCCGCGATCTGTCGGTTGTATTCGAGCGCCATCCGCGTATCATTGGCGGCGGCTTGGCGGTTGCCGGTGACCCAGCCGTAGTCCCAACGAACGCCCGCCATAACGCGAGAGGCGGCGGAGGCGATGGTGGCAGCATTGCCGGCGGGGGCCAGGTAGCCGGTGACGTAGGAGGTGAATATGCCGCCGTTGGGGTCGACGGCACCGGAGCTGGCAAAGATCGTGGAGCCGATGACGATGCCTTCGACGGGGCTGCCTTGGCGGGAGGCCGAGAAGCGGACTTCGCCATACGCCTGGGTCATGCCCATTTGGCCAAGCGCGGCCGAAGCTTGAGCGCTGAGTTGGCTGAGGTCGGGCCGGGGACGGCGGCTGGTGATCCGGAGGCCTTCAAGGCGATGATCGCCGGAGAGGGCTCGCAGGGCGTAGAATTCAGCGGTCTGGATGCCGTCTCGATACGGGCAGTATTCGGCTCCCGCGCCGAGGGGAGCGGAGCCGAACTGGCGCATATTGGCCCCAAGGACGACACACTTGTTGAGACGAACGTCGCCGAGCCAGATGGCAGCGGAGCGATCAGGGCTGAGGAGCTGAATGCCGACACGAACATCGTTGTTCGAGATGCGGCGAACCCCGCCGGCGACTTGCCAGCCGGAGGGCTTCACCGATTGATAAGCACCTTCGGTGGGTTCGCGGAACGGCTCCATCGATACGTTGGCGGCAGGGGCCGAAGCGGGGGCGGCGTAGCGGAAACTTTTCAGGATGGCGAGGAGGGCCTGGCGATCAGCCGCATACTGCGCGACCGGGGCGGCCAGGGCATAGAACATCGCGGACTTGGGGCTGGTTTCGGCGCAGAGCATGGCACCTCGACCCTGCCCATCCCGGAGGGAGAAGCCCGCAATGGCCGAGCGCGGGCCGACGGGTTTCAGGTTCACCTCCGCGATGCCGGGGAAGGCGTTCCAGCCGCTGGCTAGGGCTTGGCGGAGAGTCGTGGCGCAGTCGCCGGTACGACCGAGGATGGGAAGGATAAGCGCGAACCGGGATGGGTCCGGCGAGGCCGCGACGACGCCCCCTTGGCCGAACTTTTTGACCGACCAGCCGGTGGGGAGATCGAGCGTAAAACCGTCAAAATCCTGGTAGGGCGCGGCGGTAAGGGAGCGGAGGGCGAATAGGGCGAGAGCGAGCCTCATACTGGCATAGCGTGAGGCTCGGAGAGAATGCCTCAGACCGGTTCGACTTCCGGCGCTTTACTAAAGTCGACCCCTTCCCAACGGGCGACGACGGCGGAAGCGAGACAGTTGCCCAGTAGGTTGACCGAGGTGCGGGCCATGTCGAGAATGGCGTCGACGCCGAGGATAAGAGCGATGCCGTCCGGAGGAATATTGAACGCCGCGATGGTGCCGGCGAGGATGACGAGCGAGGCGCGCGGCACGCCGGCGACGCCCTTACTCGTCAGCATGAGCGTGAGCATGAGCGCGATCTGCGTGCCGACGGAAAGCTCCATGCCGACCACTTGCGCGCAGAAGATGCTGGCGGCGGCGAGGTAGAGCGTCGAGCCGTCCAAATTGAAGCTGTAGCCCGTCGGCAGGACGAAGCTAACGATGTGCTTGGGAACGCCGAAGGCTTCCATGTTAGCCAACGCCTTAGGCAGCGCGGCTTCTGAAGAAGCGGTGGAAAAGGCGATCAGCCATGGTTCCTTGACGGCGTTGATGAAACGGCCGAGCGGGATCTTGGAGAAGTAAATGATGGGACCAAGGACGAAAATAACGAAGAAGATGAGCGAGCCAAAGACCGTCAGGACGAGCAGCCCGAGTGTCTTCAAAATGCCAACGCCATAGGTGCCGACGGTCACCGCTATCGCGGCACCGACGGCCAGCGGCGCTAGATACATGACGTAGGACGTGTACTTGAACATGACCTCCGCGAGCGATTCGCACCATTCGACGATGAACTTTGCCTTCTCTCCGACGGCGACGCAAGCGGTGCCGAACAGGAAGCAGAAGACGACAAGTTGGAGAACGTCGCCCTTGGCCATCGCGTCAATGACGCTGGCGGGGAAGGCGTGTTCGATGATCTGGGAGATAGTCTGGACCTTTTGACCGGGGAGGTTGGTGGCGGCTACTTTGGCGGCGTCGATGTGTTGGCCGACGCCGGGCTGGATCCAGTTGACCGCGACGAGACCGACGACGAGAGCGAGGGTGGTGGCGATTTCGAAGTAGAGAATAGCCTTGCCGCCGATACGCCCCATGGTGCTCACATTGCCGGAACTCGCGATGCCGTAGACGAGCGTGGCGAAGAGCAAGGGGGCGATGATGCTCTTGATGAGGTTGATGAAAATCTTGTAAATGGGAGTAAGCTCTTTCGAGAACTCAGGCGCGAAAAAGCCCAGCGCGATGCCGGCGATCATGGCGATAAAAATCCAGGTCGGTTGCGAAATCCTCTTCATCGTTCACCCCATTTGAGTTTGGCCCGGAGCACGTCGAAAAAGAGCATCCTAGGCGGTCGGATCAGTTTGATGTAATGGTCACTGCTGCGGCAGACTACGCGGTCGTCTTTCTTCAGCGGTTGGCCCACTTGGCCATCGACAGTGAGGAAGATGCCTTCGTCCTCGCTTCTCGCCTGGATCGTAATAACACTAGCATCATTGACGATGACGGGTCGATTCGTCAATGTATGGGGGCAGATTGGCGTGATGGCCAAGGCTTGCACGGTGGGGAAAATGATGGGGCCGCCGGCGGATAGAGAGTAAGCGGTGGAGCCGGTCGGGGTGGCGATGATGAGGCCGTCGGCCTTGAAGGAGGCGACGAAGTGGCGGTCGACAAAGCAGTCGAGATCGATCATGCGGGCAATGGCGGCTTTGGTTAGGACGACGTCGTTGAGCGCTTCGTAGCGAGCGATGGAGAGGTCGTCGCGGAAGACTTCGCAGTGGAGCATGCGGCGGGGGCCGATGCGGTGTTCGCCGCGGAGGGAGCGTTCGAGTTCGGGGTAAAGTTCGTCGAGGGAGATGGACGAAAGGAAGCCGAGGTGGCCGAGGTTGACGGCGAGAATGGGGATGTCGCGCCCGCCGATGGCGCGGGCGGCGGAGAGGAGCGTTCCATCGCCGCCGAGGACGATGATGAAGAGGGCACCGTCGGCAAGGTCTTCGCGAGGGAGGCCATCCAAGCGGCCGAGGTAGAGAGCGGTTTGATCGTCGTAGCGGGCCGCCACTCCGCGTTCGGTGAGCCAGACGAGAAGCGCGGGGATGATATCGGTGGCGTTGGGGATGCCGGGCTTGGCGATGATCCCGACGCTACGCTGTTCTTCGGCCATAGAGGAGAAATTCTTTGTTGCCTTCGGCACCGAGGATGGGACTGTCAATGACGTCCGTTGTGAAGCCGAGAGCCTGGACTGACTGGGAGACTTTTTGGACCGCTTCGAGATGGAGGACGGGGTCGCGGACGATGCCGCCTTTTCCGACTTGCCCCCGCCCGACTTCGAATTGGGGTTTCACGAGGATAGCGAGTTCGCCGTGCGGGTGCAACAGGGCGACAGCGGCGGGGAGGATTAGCGTGATCGAGATGAAGGATACGTCGGCGACGAGAAGGTGAGCGGGCTCGGCGATATCGGTGGGTTGGAGGTGGCGAGCGTTGAAGCTTTCGCGAAGGACAACGCGGGGATGGGTGCGGAGTTTCCAATCCATTTGATTGGTGCCGACGTCGAAGGCATAGACGATGCGGGCACCGCGCTGAAGGAGACAGTCGGTGAAACCGCCGGTGGAAGAGCCGACGTCGAGGCCGACCTTATCGGTAACGTCGATCTTCCAGTGGTCGAGGGCGGCTTCGATTTTCAGTCCGCCGCGGCCGACGAAACGAGGCTGGGCGAGGAGTTCGACTTTAGCGTCTTCAGAGACTTCGCGACCGGCTTTGTCGGACTTCTGGCCGTCGAGGAGCACTTGCCCCGCGAGGATCAGCGCCTTCGCTTTTTCGCGGGAGGAAGCAAGGCCGCGTTCGACGACGAGTTGGTCCAGGCGAACCTTCGCCATGGGTTAGGCCTTCCGTTGAACGATGAAATCGGCGAGGGCGCGCAGGGGCGCGGCCTTATCGTCAAAGATCGTGAGAGCGTCGTGCGCGGCTTGGCGTTCGGCTTCGGCCATAAGGCGACTTTGTTCGAGGCCATAGACGGCGGGGAAGGTGATTTTCGCCTGGGCTTGATCCTTACCGGGTGTCTTGCCGAGTTCTTCGGGGGAGGCTTCGATATCGAGGATATCGTCGACGATCTGGAACGCGAGGCCAACGTGCTCGCCGTAGGCGGTCAGCGCGGCGAGTTGGTCCGGCGTGGCGGC
>JANODS010000253.1:0-1944 GCA_031412835.1 Acidobacteriota bacterium
CCTTTGTTGCCGAAGTAGTAGCCTACCCCAGTCGTCACCAGAATCAACCAAGTGATCCGGGGTTTGGTCAGCTCGTAGTAACTCTTCAAGCCGCTACCGCCTCAGCCGGACGGACGTATCGATACACCAAAATGGCTAAAACCACACTTAACCCCATTGTAAGCCCACCGGTGACAATATGCGACACCGCCACATGCGAGATGCCCGCCACCACCCCGTTCTCTTCGGCCGTGATTCGACTCACATAGGCGTAAATCCCCAGCATAAACTGCACTACCGTCACGCCCAATAGCGCCCCGGAGACCCGCCGCAGCGCCTTGCCAACCCCGGGCAAAATCATCACGGAGATGCCGGCGAACATAATCAGACCTCCCACGAACATCGCGCCCACCACGTGTAGCGCCACGTTCGTGATCGCATGCCGATACATCGCACCCATAAAAACTTGGAGCAAAATCGCCGGAGGGGTGATCCGCGCCAGCGCCCAGACCGTCGGCTTCCCCGAATCCTCGACCGTCACATCGGTACCCGGCCAAGCATCGACGGCGATAAAGCAGACGAGGCTCAACAGAGCCGGGGCGAGCACCTCGTGCCCCACCGCCGCCCACGGCGACAGTTTCATCAACCGCGCCAGACCGCCAATGACGACAAACAGCCCAACGCTGAGCGAGGCGAAGCGATCCCGCCGCAGAACCGCGAGCGCGATCAAGGCGATTGCCAACAACAGACTTACCCCGGCGTGAACGCGGCCGCCAAACGGTCCAGTAGCAATCACCCCGACCGTCGCCGCGATGGCGGCGAGACTGACGCGAAACACGGTCCGGTTCGGCATATCTCCATATTATCGCGAAACTAGAATTATTCCAGCGAGACGGGAACTTTTAGTTTCTGAGGACCAACCTCTAATCCCCACAGCAAAACAACAACTTGGCGGAATATCGGAGGAGTGTCCACGCGGTTCCCGTCAGCATATGTTGGTTAACGTCTTAAATGCGGGTCGCTGAGCAGGTCGCGACTTGATTCCTCAGACCTCGGGCCGCATTAACCGCGCCCCGCGACGCTCAGTCGCAACCTAACCCCGCCGTCCAGAATCGGTGGTTGCTTAGTCCGCTCGAAACGCGACCATCACCGACCGCTCTTCGCGGTTCCCGACGCTTACGGTCAACGTTTTCGTGCCAAATCGCTCGTGAATGGCCTCAATCTCGTACTCGCCCGGCGGCACGCCCGAGAAGTTGAACGAGCCATCGCTGCCGGTCACCGTATAAAACGGATGCTCGACGACGTTGACGAAAGCACGCATCCAGGGGTGGACATTACACACAAACGGGATCATCGTCTCCGGGGTCGTGAAGCGCTTCAACATTTTTTCGCCCCCGGGAGGCTGGACTTCATTGAACTCCGCATTGCGGCGCGGCGTCGGATGGACGTTGTGATTCATCTTATCGGCGTTCCCGATCTCCAGGGTCTGCCCGATCCGCAGCGCCACGACGCGCGGCGAGTAGACGCAACCCTTCTGATCGAGCAATACGTTGGTCGTCGGCATGGGCCAGTCTCGCGACGGCACACCGGTCTTCAAATGAATGAACACGTTGCGAAGGGTGCCATTGCTGTTGACGATCACCTCTTCCGGCTCAATCAACATCGGATGTTGTTTGGCGCACGCCGGGACCGAGTCCATCGAAATCGGCTTGCTCGTAGGCTTCTCGCCAGAGAACTTCACTTGACCGAGAATCGTCCCAGCTTGAACCTCAGCTTTTGGGATGGGCGCTGGCTTCGGCGATGGCGCGACGGTTGGCTCCGGCGCGGACCCACAGCCCACGAGGAACAAAATCCCGGCCAATCCGATCCAGCAATAGCGCATATTGCCCTCATTGTATCCTGCTAAAATCCCAAAATGAGAAGTCTCGCCGTATTGCTCACCTGCGCCTGCTCCGCCCTTGCGCA
>JANODS010000254.1:0-1601 GCA_031412835.1 Acidobacteriota bacterium
AGCCGCTCGCTCCGCCCCCTCCTCGCCGGGCGCACGAAGCTACACCGTTCCCACGTCGTTTCGGCCCTCGAAGGCTGGCGCCTCGTCTGGGACGGTCGGCATAAGCTCATCGAAGGTTACGAGAAGGAATCCCAACTGTTCGACCTCCAAGCCGATCCCCTCGAAAACGCCAATTTATGGAACCAACAAGCAACGATTCGGACCCACTTGAAAACTCTTCTCCCCGCCGGAATAATTCACAATCCGGTCAATTGAATCCGATTTATACTTATGGAATATGAAGTCGACTTCACCATCGGAACCGCGCCGCGGTTTTCTCGTCGCGTCGATCACCGGCCTGATGGGTCTCATCTCCGCTGCCCTCGCCCTGCCAACGGCTGGCTATCTCCTCGGAGGCTCGAAAAGTAAACGTCCCGCCGACTGGGTGGCCGCCGGCGACATCGCGAAGCTCGAACCAAACGTCCCGGAGCAGATCGTTTTTGAACGGATCCGCCGCGATGGCTGGAAGACGGTGAAGGAAAAAGCCAGCGCCTGGATGATCAAGACCGGCGAAAAGCAAGTCGTCGCCTACTCGCCGATCTGCACTCATCTCGGTTGCGCGGTCAGTTGGGACGGTGCGGCCAAAAACTTCGCCTGTCCCTGCCATACCTCCAGCTTTGGCACCGATGGCAAGGTACTCGCCGGCCCCGCCCCCCGCGCCCTCGACCGGTTCGACATCAAGATAGACGGCACGACGATTCTTCTAGGCGAAATTCGCCAGTCCGACAAGGCCTAGTCATGATCAAATCCGCACGTGCCTGGGTTGAGGAGCGCACTGGCCTCGAGTCCGGCATCCAACACTTCCTGAACGAAGACATCCCCGCTTCCAGCGGTTGGCACCAAGTCTTCGGCAGCATCGCCCTATTCCTGTTCATGGTGCAGGCGTTCACCGGCATCATGTTGGCGATGAACTACGCGCCGACGACCAGCGAGGCGCACAGCAGCCTCCGCTACATCCTCACCGAACTCACGGCCGGGCGGCTCATGCGCGGCCTTCATCACTGGGGCGCCAGCATGATGATCTGCGTCGTCGTGCTCCACATGCTGCAAGTCTTCCTTTGGGGCGCTTACAAAAAACCCCGCGAGGCCACGTGGATGCTCGGCGTCGTTCTTCTGCTGTTGACCCTCGGCTTCGGCCTCACCGGCTACCTGCTCCCCTGGGACAACCGGGCCTATTGGGGCACCGTCGTCACCACCCAGATCGCCGCCAAAGCCCCGGTGATGGGCCCGTACATTCTGATGCTGCTCGGCAGTCAGGACGGCCAAATCGGGGCGGTTACCTTCGCCCGCTTCTACGGTGCCCACGTGCTCATCCTGCCCGCGATCACGGCATTGCTTATCTTCCTTCACGTCTATCTGGTTCGTCTGCATGGCGTCGCCCCGGCCCCCGTGGAAACCGCTCCGCCCATCAAGTTTTATCCCCGCCAGGTCTTTAAAGACACCGTCGCGATCTTCGTCACGTTCGCCGTTCTGTTCGCGCTGGCGATAGCGGTTCGCGTCCCGCTGGGCAAACTCGCCGACCCCACGGATGTCTCCTTCATCCCCCGCCCCGAGTGGTACTT
>JANODS010000255.1:0-9457 GCA_031412835.1 Acidobacteriota bacterium
GCTTCTTCTTCGGTGCCGGAGAAGCCGGGGCCTATCCCAATATCGCCGTCAGCATCTCCCGTTGGTTCCCCCCCGTCGAACGCGCCAAAGCCTCCGGCATCACCTGGATGGCCGCCCGCCTCGGCGGGGCCACCGCCCCCCTGCTCACGATCTGGATCGCAACGCAGTTCGGCTGGCGCGCGGCCTTCTATACCTACGGACTGGTCGGCGCGATTTGGTGCCTCCTGTGGTGGGCCTATTTCCGCGATAATCCCCGCGAAAAGGTCGGCATCTCGGCCGAAGAGTTGGCATTCATCGGCACCCCCAAAGTAGCCGAAGCCCACATCAGTCTGCCTTGGGCACAAGTCCTCAGAAACCGTAACTTCATCACCCTGCTGCTGATGTACCACACCTATTGCTGGGGCTCGTACTTCTACCTCAGTTGGCTCTCCACTTACCTGCAGAAAGGACGCGGCTTCACCGAAAAGGAAATGACCTTCTGGGCCACCCTTCCCTTCCTGCTCGGAGCTTGCGGCAACTTTTTCGGCGGCTGGCTCAGTGACCGCCTCGTCAAATCGCACGGCCTCAAAATCGGCCGCTGCGCCATCGGCGCCACCGGTCTCGCCCTCTCCGGAATCTTCATGATCTCGGCCACCCAAGTAGCCGATCGCCAGACCTCCGCCATCTGCCTTGCCCTCGGCTATGGCTGCATGGACTGCATGCTCCCCGTCTCCTGGGCCATCTGCATGGACATCGGCCGCAGATACTCCGGTGCCGTCAGCGGCAGCATGAATATGGCCGGCCAGCTCGGCAGCTTCTCCAGCTCCGTGCTCTTCGGTTACTTAGTAACCTGGTTCGGTGGCGACTACAACAAAGCCCTCTTCCCGCTGGCCTGTATGTTACTTCTCAGCGCCTACATTTACACCCGCATCGATCCCACTCAGCAGCTCGTGCCCGAGCGCGTTGCCGCGCCCGAGCCCCAGCCGGTATTGGTCTAAGAGTGATGATGATGCAGCAGGCGCTCTTCGATCACATCGAGGGTCGCCTGCGATCCAGGCGGATTCATGCGGACTAACAACGTCCGCAGGCTGGAATCCAAATCGTCCATCTTCTGATCAATCGTAGTTAATCGAATCTTTAACAATCCCTCCACTTCAGCAGTGCCGCTGAATGTATTCAGCACCGCCGACCGCGCAAAGTCTGAAATACTGCGGGCTCCGCCTGACAGGCAAGCATCACGCAAATTCTGGAATTCTTCTTCGCTGACCCGGAAGTTAACCAACCGGTTGCGAGGCTTAGTGACAGCCATAGGTATGCTGACTAGTGCCATGCCTGTCACAAACCTCTCACAAAAGTGTTCTCAGAGTATACGGAGTCGTCGTACAGCCTCTTCGTCTAGGTCAATTCCTAACCCCGGTGCCTCCGGGATCGCCAGGTATCCACCCTTGGCCCGCAACTTCTGCTTCGTGATCTGCTCCCGCAAATTCGTCGACTCCTCCGCGACGAACTCGCAGATCAATCCGTTCGGAATCGCGTTCAGCCAATGCAACGCCGCCGTCACGTTCAAGTAAGTGGAGAAGCCATGGTTCGCCACTGGCAAACCCCGGTCGTACGCCAACGCGGCAATCTTCATCGCCTCCGTAAACCCGCCGCACCGCGTCAAATCCACCTGCACCACGTCGATCTGCCCTTCATCCATCAACTGCGCAAAACTCTGCCGCTCGCTCTCATGCTCCCCGGCCGCAATCCTCAAGGGCGTCGCCGCCGCCAGCTTCCGATAACCCGCATAATCGTCCGCCCGCAACGGTTCCTCCAACCAAAAAATATCCTCCGCCGCAAACGCATTCGCCCGCTGCAACGCCGTCTTCGCATCCCACACCAAACCCGCGTCAATCATCAAGTCCGGCCCCGCCCCCAACCCCCTCCGCGCCGCCTTTACGAGCGCCTCATCCAACTCCCGCGATTCGCCCATCGGATGCCAACCAAACTTCACGGCCCCAAATCCTTCATCCACCAACCGCCGCGCAATCTCCTCCGTCCGCCCCGGCGTCGCCCCAAAGAGATTCGACGCATAGCACCGAATCTTTTTATGGAACCCACCGCCCAACAGCTTCCAAACGGGCAGCCCTAAAGCCTTCCCCTTGATATCCCACAACGCCAAATCGATCCCGCTGATGGCGTGGATCAGAATCCCCCGCCGCCCGCAGTACGAGTTCGCCTTGTACATTTTGTGCCATAAATACTCGGTTTCAAACGGATCTTCCCCGATCAACAGTTGCCCCAACCCGCTCGTGATCGAGTGCGAATACGGCCCCTCAATCGCACCCTTCACCGCCAGCGGTGCCGAATCCACCTCCCCCAACCCCGTGATCCCCGCGTCCGTCTCCACCCGGACAATCACCGCATCCTGTCCGCTATCGCACTGATCCTTCACTTCGGGCTGTCGCAAATACAGCGCCTCGACCTTTGTGATCTTCATCCGGCTATCATAAGGGGTTTGGAGTATCGCCATTCTTAAGCTCTGTATTCTGGCCTCATCCAGTTCCGGCAACGCAATTTTCATCGGCACCGACCGCACCCGCGTCGTCGTCGACGTCGGTCTCAGCCGCCGCGAAATGGAAGCCCGCCTGTTCGCCATCGGCGAAGACCCCGCCAACCTCGACGCCATTCTCGTCACCCACGAACACAGCGATCATGTCACCGGCCTCGGGGTCTTCTCCCGTAAATACAAGAAGCCCATCTACCTTACCCATCTCACCGAAACCGCCATCGACTGGGAAGGCATCCCCTGCCCCCGCCAGACCTTTCAAGCCGGCACCGGGTTCACTATCGGCGACCTCGACATCGGCAGTTTCACCATTCCCCACGACGCCATCGACCCCGTCGGCTACGTCGTCCGTTCACAAGGCGTTAGCTGCGCCGTCGTCACCGATCTCGGCTACGTCCCCGACTCCATCAAGATGCATCTGCGCGGCGTCGACGCCCTGCTTCTCGAATCCAACCACAACCTCGAAATGCTCAAGGTCGGCCCCTACCCCTGGTCCATTAAGCAGCGCATCATGGGCCGCAAAGGGCATCTTTCCAACGACGCCGCCTTCGACTTCATCACCACCGACATGGACTCGTCCGTCTCCACCCTCATCCTCGGCCACCTCAGCGAACACAACAACTACCCGACCCTTGTCGAGCAGATGGCCGAACAGGCCCTCGCCCAGCGCGGCCTAAAGCTCCGCCTCCACGTCGCCGAGCCCGGTAAGCAAAGCTGTATCTTCGATTACTAAGCGCCTATAACTCGAACGTCAAAGTGGCTTTGCCCGCTGGCCCTTCATAGATCAACTCAAGCTGCTTAATCCCGGTGTCCTTGCCGCGATACGGAAAGAAAACCAGCCCCCCCTGCGGCAACGCCCGATCCCCTTCCGGTAACGCCGATTTCTGCGCCTTCTGCTCCATCAACCGCTTCAGCGGAAACGGCATCTTCGGCTCGGCCGGTTTCGGATCGCCCGCCGCGCCACCACCACCGCCACCACTGCTTAGCCCGCCCTTCGATTTCCCGCCGCTCCCTTCTGGCGGAGCCGGCGGAATCCATTCCGGATCCTTCAGGGTCTTCAAAACGAACCCGTAAGGTTGGCTTGGGGTCGGCGTCTTCTTGCCGTTGATCCGGATTGAAAACTCGGACGCCGCCAGCGTCAAGCGAGCCCCGTCCGGGCCAAAAAACGCGACCTCGGCGACAACATAATCCTCGGTCGTCAGCGGATTTTGATCCGTCGGCACCGAATGCCCCACAAAATCAGCCGCGATCGTAACGTTCCCGGCGACGGCTTTCGCCTGGTAATCTGCCGGACTCGGCCGCGCCGGTCGCCCCTGCACTTCTTTGCCCGGAGCCACCTGCGCCCAAGCGCCCGCCGCCCCCAAAACACCAATCAACAAAACTGTGGAGTATCGCATTCCTGCTCACAAATTACCATACGAAGGTCACCCTACGACACGTCCCCACCCAGGGCATTCTCCACAAAGCCCAACAAACGCTGAAAGCTGTACCCGCTCTGCAAGAGGTCCGCGGGCGGAAAGTTGTCCAGCATCGGATGAGGCGCGAACAGGAACCGCTTGAACGCGCCATCTCGCAGCGAAGGTTTGATCCGCTTTTCAATCTCCAACAACCGCTCCATCCGGATAACAGAATCCTCCGTCGGTCGCGCCAACCCGCGCTCCCAGCGGGACACCGACGGCCAGGAGGCTCCGAGCAGACGCGCCAACTCTTCTTGCGACATCTGATTGTCCGTGCGGAGCAAACGAACTCGATCCATCAGAGCAGTGCGCTTGGCAACAGTTTTACCAGCGGCACTTTCTCTTTTATTCGAAATTGCGACTTGTGCTTTAGACATTCTGAGAACACCACAATAGTTCTGCCGTCAGGAGGATCGGCCGCCGAGTAGGTCCGGACGACAGGGATCTTCTTTTTCCGTAATCGCTGCGCGAGTCGCTGACAGGCCGAGTGGTCGAGTGAGAGAAGCTCATCTTTCGTTATCCCCCACTCCAAACGAACTTCGGCGGTAGTAAGGTCAACAATTCGAGTCGTCGGACACGCAAGCACCAAAACGGTGAAAGCCGCCGGGTCAGCCTCCGGCAAGTATTTCCGAATCTCGACCCAAGCTGTTTCAACTGTTTGACAAGTATGCGAAGCTGGTCCGGCGCTGAATATGTCATGAAAGCGACCAGTCGGCGTCGGGGGGAATCTCAGAATACCTTATATCAAGTGATCTATCAAGCGAATATTTTAGCGCCACAACCTCCGCCCTCCTCCATTCCGCCGCCCCCCTTGCTATCCTGACCCTTTCTACAGGAGCTTCCGCTTGATCCAACGCTACACCCGCCCCGCCATGGGCGCCATCTGGTCTGACGACAACAAGTACCAATGCTGGCTCGCCGTCGAACTAGCCGCCTCCGAGGCCCTCGCCGAACTCGGCGACGTCCCCCTCGAAGCCGCCCAGGCCCTCCGCGCCCACGCCGCTGTCGACGTCGAACGACTCTTCGAAATCGAACGCGAAGTCAAACACGACGTTATCGCCTTCACCACCACCGTATCCGAGAAAATGGCCGCCGCCGGCGTCGCCGAAGCCTCCCGCTGGTTCCACTACGGCATGACCTCCAACGACGTCGTCGATACCGCCCAAGCCCTCCAGGTCAAGCAATCCTCCGACCTCCTCCTCGCCGCCACCGACCAACTCCTCGACATCCTCCGCCGCCGCGCCTTCGAATTCAAAGACACCGTCCAGATGGGCCGCACCCACGGCATCCACGCCGAACCCTACACCTTCGGCCTAAAACTCGCCCTCTGGTTCGACGAACTCCGCCGCAACCGCGCCCGCCTCGCCGCCGCCGCCGAAGATATGCGCGCCGGCAAAATCTCCGGCGCCGTCGGCACCTTCGGCCACATCGGCCCCGAAGCCGAAGAAAAAATCTGCGCACGCCTCGGCCTCAAACCCGCCGCCATCGCTTCCCAGGTCATCTCCCGCGATTCCCACGCCGCCTTCATCGCCGCCCTCGCCCTCCTCGCCGCCACCTGCGAAAAGGTCGCCCTCGAAGTCCGCCACCTCCAACGCACCGAAGTCCGCGAAGCCGAAGAACCCTTCGCCCCCGGCCAAAAGGGCTCTTCCGCCATGCCCCATAAACGCAACCCCGTCACCTGCGAACAGATCTCCGGCCTGGCCCGCGTCGTCCGCTCGAACGTCCAGGCCGCCTACGAAAACATCGCGCTCTGGCACGAACGCGACATCTCCCACTCCAGCGTCGAACGCGTCATCCTCCCCGATTCTTGCTGCCTCGTCGACTACCTCCTCGCCAAAACCATCTGGCTCGTCGACGGCATGCGCGTCAACCCAGAACGCATGCGCCGTAACCTCGACCTCACCAAAGGCCTCATCTTCAGCGGACAACTCCTCCTCGATCTCACCGCCGCTGGCATGCTTCGCGAAAAAGCGTATAAACTAGTGCAAACCCAGGCCATGAAAAGCTGGGAAGAAGAAGGCGATTTCCGCGCCGCCATCTCCGCCGACCCCGAAGTCCTCTCCTGCCTGAGCCCCGCACAGCTCGACCAGTCCTTTGCGTTGGACCGGCAACTCGCCAACGTCGACAAAATCTTCGCTCGTGTTTTCGGAGGCTAATTCCATGTCCCTTTCCCGACGTACACTCCTCACGGCCGCCGCCGTCCGCCCCCTCGTGGCTCTCAACAAGGGCCTCGTTTACATGAACGCGGCCAACATCGCCCCCTGCGGCAAGGCCGCCCTCGACGAGTACCTCAAACAACTCGCCGACTTCCAGCAGAATCCGTCATTCCAAAACCGCGAGATCTATAAACCCCTCTCCGAATCCGTCCGCGTCAAACTCGCCGCCCTTCTCAGCGCCGCCCCCGACGAAATCGCCCTCACCCGCAACTCCAGCGAAAGCAATAACCTCATCGCCCAAGGCCTCCGCCTCAAACCCGGCGACGAAATCCTCCTTACCGCCCACAACCACCCCTCCAACACCCAAAGCTGGCAACTCCGCGCCCAGCAAGCCGGAGCCACCGTCGTCCTCGCCGACGTCCCCATCTACGCCAAATCCCCCGACGAACTCCTCGCGACCCTCCGGAAAAAGATCACCGCAAAAACTCGCGTCATCGCCGTCTCCCATCTCACGAACACCACCGGCCTCCTCTACCCCATCGCCGCCATCGCCGACCTCGCCCACCAAGCCAACGCCTGGTGCCACGTCGACGGCGCCCAAACCTTCGGCTGGATGAACCTCCACCTCCCCAACCTTAAAATCGACTCCTTCTCCGGCAGCTTCCACAAATGGCCCATGGGCCCCCTCGAAAGCGGCATGCTCTACGTCCGCGCCGCCCGCCTGCCCGAACTCACCCCCGCCATCCTCAGCATCGACTACTGGTCCGACAAACCCACCGGTGCCCGCAAGTTCGAAACCCTCGGCCAGCGCGACGACCCCAAACTCCGCGGGCTCGAAAAGACGATCGACTTTCTCACCACCAACGGCATGGCCCAAATCGAAGCCCGCGCCCTCGCCCTCTCCGCCCGTCTCCGCGCCGGTCTAGCCACCGTCCCCGGCGTTGCCCTCAAGGGCAGCGGCCACCCCTCCGTCTCCGGACCCGTGGTAAAAGTCCATTTCCCCAGCCAGGATCTGGCCGCCGTCTACAACCGCCTCTGGAGCCAGCACCGAATCGCCATCGCCAAAACCGACTCCGGCGACGCCGCAGGGCTCCGTTTCTCCCCCCACATTTACAACACCGAGGCCGAAATCGATCTCGTTCTCCACGCCTTGAAGGGATAGAGTGGCCCTCGCGGCCTACCCAATTTGGGCTAGTACCTCTGCGAGATCGGTACTGGCAACGAAGCCGGATAGAAAATTCTGGAAAACCGTTACATCCTACCGAACTAAATTATTGTCACAAGAATGTTGCAATAGAAAGACTTATACGTGGAGCCATCCGCAAATCCGATTCTATCCCCCCATTTCTATCCCTTCCCGCCAGTACCCAAACTAAATTGGTACTTGGAATTCTCAGGCTTTACCCTACACTGGGAATGGAGTTATGATGATGGCAACCGCTAAGTGCATTCCCGCCCCAACGTTTAGTGCTCGTGAAGTGGCCCGCGTTCTGCTCGTGGACGACGACCCCACCGCGCGCATCATTCTCCGGACCGTGCTGCAAGCTGGCGGATACGGAGTCGACACCGCCGCCACCGCCGCCGAAGCCATCGGCATGCTTGACGCCGAAGAGTACTCTCTCGTACTTAGCGACCTCAGCATGGAATCTCCCGAAGCCGGGCTCCAAGTTATCTCCCACGCCCGCATGATGGATTACCGCCCGGCCACCGCGCTCATCACCTCCTGGCGCGAACAGTATTCCGCAGCCCGCGCTGCCGGAACGATGCTCATCGAACCCGAAAACGTCCCGGAACTCCTTGAACAGGTAGCCGATATGATCGGCGAACGAGCCTCCCGCCGACTCGTCCACCAGATGCGCAGCCGCAACTAGCGCTCGCCGTCCCGCATCGGCTTCGGTAGTGTACTTCGATCAGCAGGAATACGACATTAAGGGCGAGTGGGGACTCGGCCCGAGCAATAGCGGTTATTCCTGCTGGTGAGCAGTGGGCGGCGGCCTCCCTGCGACCTTGCGTCGAAGATTTCCTCTGTACCGATGCGATTCTGAGAACCAGCGGCGGAGTATGCAACAAGTTCTGTCGGCCGCCGACATGTGCACCATCGATTCACCGCCGAAGCATGATCCAATCAATGCATGCTCCGCCGAACCTTTCTCGCCGCCCTCGCCGCCCCACCCAAACGCCCCCATCTGGTCCTCTTCATCTCGGATGACCACGGCTACTACGATTCGCCGCTCTACGGCAGCAAGATAGTCCGCACACCCCACCTCGCCGCCCTTGCGGCCGCTGGCACCGTCCACACCGGCATGTTCGTCGGCTCGCCCACTTGCGTCCCCTCCCGCGCCGTCATGATGACCGGCCTCATGCCCGTTCGCAACGGCCTCGAACCCAACCACGGCCAGCTCCCAAACAACGTCAAAACTCTCCCGACTTATCTCAAGGCCTTGGGTTACCACGTAGCCCACTTCGGCAAGAGCCACTTCAATCCTCCAGCCAGCTATGCCAACTGGGAAGCCGTCCCCAGCGAACTAAAGCCCGGCCCCCTCCGCGCCGACCTCGACACCGATGCCTTCGCCACCTGGCTAGCCGCCCGCAACCCCGCGCAGCCCCTCTGCCTCATCGTCGGCTGCCACAGCCCCCACGTCTATTGGGAGCCCAACTCCGGCTATGATCCCGCCGCCGTCGAAATCCCGCCCGACCACGTCGACACCCCCGAAACCCGCCAATGGCGAACCCGTTACTACACCGACATCACGAAGATGGACGAACAGCTCGGCCGCGTCCACGCCGCCGTCCGCGCCCGTCTCGGACCCAATACGCTCTTCACCTATATGGCCGACAACGGAGCCCAGTGGCCCGCCGCCAAGTGGTCGCTCTACGACGTCGGCATTCGCGTCCCCATGGTCACCTCCTGGCCCGCCCTCGGCCGCCCCGCCGGTCGTTCGGACGCTCTGATCAGCGCTGCCGACCTCCTGCCGACCTTCATCGAACTCGCCGGCGGAACCCCGCCTCTCGGTCTGGATGGCCGCTCCTTCGCGCCGTTGCTCAACGGCCGCACCACCCGCCATCGCACGCAGATCTACGCAACCCACGCCGCCGACGGAAAGATGAACTGTTTCCCGATGCGCTGCGTCCGCACCGCCACCCACAAGTACATCCGCAACCTCCACCCCGAATTCCAGTACCGCACTCACATCGATTCTGGAGTCGACGAAGACGGAGTCGCCTACTGGAAGTCCTGGGAAGCCAAAGCGGCCACCGACCCCGCCGCCGCCCGCCTGGTCACTCGCTACCGCCGCCGCCCCGCCGAAGAACTCTAC
>JANODS010000256.1:0-4480 GCA_031412835.1 Acidobacteriota bacterium
ATCCACGCCCCCCGCCGTCACCTCAGCCTTATCGTATCCCTCCGTCCCCACGGGCTCCACCAAAAATCGATGCACCGTCTCCCCCAACCTCCGGCACTCCTTATCTGTCCACTCCGCCAACAACTCCCCGCCCGGCACCAACCGCTCCGCCAACCGGTTCGGCACTACCCCCACCAGCGCCGTCCGCACCATCACCCTTTCTCTCTTCCGCCGGATCAACTCCGCCGCCACGTCCCGCCCCGGTGCCAAATTCAACTCCAGCGTCTCCCCCGGCTTCCAATACGACGAAATCTGCAAAATCGCCGGACCGCTCACCCCCCGATGCGTAAACAACATCCGCTCCCGAAACGTCCGCTTCCCCACCTTCGCGATGCACTCCATCGCCACTCCGCTGATGTCTCCCCACCCTGGCCACTCAAACGGCACCAGCGCCGGCCGAGGCGGAATCACCTTCAATCCAAACTGCCGAGCCAGGTCAAACGCCAACCCCGTCGCCCCCATCTTCGGAATCGACAAGCCCCCCGTCGCTACCACCAACCGCGGAGCCCGATACTCCCCCACCACAAACTCCCCGTCGCGCTCCACGCCTTCCACCCGATACCCCGTCACAATCTTTACCCCCGCCGCCGCGCACTCGGCCTCCAACATCGCCACAATCTGCGCCGCGCTCCCATCGCAAAACAACTGCCCCAGCGTCTTCTCGTGCCAGGCAATCCCATGCTTTTCGACCAGCTTGATAAACTCCGCCGGCTGATATCTCGCCAGCGCCGACTTCGCAAAATGCGGGTTCTCGCTCAGGAAGTTCTCGGCCTTCACGACGCGATTCGTGAAGTTGCACCGCCCCCCGCCCGAAATCAAGATCTTCCGGCCCACCTGCTGATTATGTTCCAGCACGACCACGCGGAGGCCCCGCTGGCCCATCCGCATCGCACAGAACAAGCCAGCCGCCCCGCCCCCTAAAACGATCGCGTCACTTTGCAAGGAACCGGGCAATATAGCCCGTATCAATGTCGCCGGCCTGGAATTCCGGGTCACTCAGAATCTTATGGTGCAGCGGAATCGAAGTATGAATCCCTTCGACAATGAACATATCCAGCGCCCGCAGCGACCGCGTAATCGCCTCGTCCCGATCCTTGCCAAAGCAAATCAACTTAGCCACCAGCGAGTCATAATACGGAGGCACCACGCAATCGGTATAAGCCCAAGTATCCACCCGCACCCCAATCCCTCCCGGCAGATTCAAACCCGTTATCCGTCCCGCCGAAGGCGCGAACGTATCCGGGTTCTCGGCATTGATCCGGCACTCAATCGCATGACCCCGCATCGTCACCGGCTCGGTCAGAATCTCGCTCAAGGGCTCCCCTGCCGCAATCCTTATCTGGGCCTTCACAATGTCTATCCCAGTTACTAACTCCGTTACCGGATGCTCCACCTGCACCCGCGCGTTCACTTCGATAAAGTACAGGCTCCCGTCTTCGTCCATCAGGAACTCCACCGTTCCCGCGTTCGTATAGCCCACTTCCTTCATCGCCACCTTCAGCCGCGCCGTCATCTCCTGGCGCAACTCCGGCGACACCCGCGGCGACGGCGACTCTTCAATCAGCTTCTGATGCCGCCGCTGAATCGAACACTCCCGCTCCCCCAAAATCTCTACGTTCCCGTGCTGATCCGCCAACACCTGAAACTCAATGTGCCGCGGCTTCCGTATGTATTTTTCAACATACACATCCGGGCAAGAAAACGCCCCGCCCGCCTCCGCCTGCGCCTGCGCCAACATCCCCGGCAACTCGCTCGCCTCGTTCACCACGCGCATCCCGCGCCCGCCGCCCCCCGCCGTCGCCTTCAAAATCACCGGATAGCCAATCTGCGCCGCCGTCTCCAACCCATGCTCGGCCGACTCCACGATCCCCGTCGAACCCGGCACAATCGGCAAACCCGCCTTGGCCATCGCCTCGCGCGCCAACTGCTTCGATCCCATCGTCCGGATCACGTCCGGCTTCGGACCAATAAACGTAAGCCCCGACGTCTCGCACACTTCCGCAAAATTCGCGTTCTCGCTCAGAAATCCGTAACCCGGATGGATCGCATCCACGTTCGTAATCTCCGCCGCGCTGATCACGCTCGGAATGTCCAAGTAGCTCCGCGCACTCTTCGCCGGGCCAATGCACACCGCCTCGTCCGCAAACCGCACATGCAAGCTATGCCGGTCCGCCTCGGAATACACCGCCACCGTCTTGATCCCCAGCTCTTTACAAGCGCAGATCTCCCGCAGCGCAATCTCGCCTCGGTTGGCGATCAAAATCTTCTTAAACATAGAGGGGCCTAATTCGGACGAACCGTGAACAGCGTCGAACCGTATTCCACCGGCTGACCGCTCTCGACGTGCTTGGCCACAATCGTCCCGGCCACTTCGCACTCAATCTCGTTCATCAGCTTCATGCTCTCGACAATGCACAAAACCTTACCCGGCTTCACCACATCGCCCACGCTCACAAAGTCCGCCGCGCCCGGCGAGGGCGTCCCATAGTAGGTGCCCACAATCGGCGACTTCACCGTCAGCAGACCCTCCTCACTCTTGGCCGGAGCCGCCTGCGGAACCATCGGTGGCGCGATCATCGGAGCATGCGCCGCCACTGGATGCGCCGTCGGCAGCACAATCTCCTGCACCGATCCGCCCCGTACAATCCGTACCCGGTTCTCGCCCCGCTGGACTTCCAGCTCCGCCACGCCGCTGTCGAGCAGCGCCTGGATCAACTCTTTTATCTCAGAAATGTTCATTGCTTAAAGGACCATCAAACTCTTCGAAGTCGGCGTCAGAATCTCGCATCCGGTCGCCGTCACCAGCACCGTATCTTCAATCCGTACTCCGCCAAATCCTTCGAGGTAGGCGCCGGGCTCAATGGTTATCGCCATTCCAGCCTCCAAACGCGTTTTGTCTTTTTTGCCGATTCGCGGCATTTCGTGGATCTCTAATCCCAGCCCATGGCCCGTGCTATGCACAAACGCTTTGCCGTACCCATGCGCATCCAAAACCTTTCGCGCCGCCGCATCGACGGACGCCGTTGTCACCCCAGCTCTCACCCGGTCTATCGCCGCTAGTTGGGCCTCGTGTACCGCTTTAAAGAGCTTCCGGGTCTGGGCCGGCACTGTACCCAAATGTGCCATGCGAGTCATATCGCTGGCGTAGCCATTCAGGAATGCGCCCATATCTATCAATAATAACCCACGTCCGCTAATCTTTGCCGCCCCAGGTTGCGCGTGCGGCAACGCGCTTCGTTTTCCAAACGCCACAATCGTCGCAAACGCCGCCTTCTCCGCCCCCGCCCGACGCATCCGATATTCTATCTCCGCCGCTAAATCCGTCTCCGACATTCCCACCTGAAACTGCCGCATCGCCTCCGTCAGCGCCGCCGAGTTCAACTCCACCGACGCCCGAATCGCCGCCTGCTCCCCTGCCGACTTCACCATCCGCAGCTTCTCGCAAGCATCATCCAACGCCAGCCACTCCCCCTTCGCCTTCTGCAGCGCCACCATCGACCGAAAGCTGATCCGCCCGTTCTCAAACGCAATCCGCCGATACACCCCCAGCTTCTTCTCCACCGCCGCCTCCAGTGGCCCCTTCGCCACCACCACCTTCGCCGCCGCCTCCATCCCCGCCTGAATCGTGTACCGAGGGTCCGTGAACAGCGTCACCGTCTGCCCCGATACGAGCAACGCCCCGTTACTCCCCGTAAATCCGCAGAAGTAGCGCACATTCGGCAGGCTCGTGATCACCGCCGCCTCCGCCCCCAACTCCGCCAAGGCCGCCCGCAGCCCTTCGATCCGTTCCTTAAACGGCAAGCAGCAGCTTCCCCGTCGTCTTCCGGCTCGCCAAATCATCCTGGGCTTCCCGCGCCTCGCTCAGCGCATACGTCTTATGCACCCGCAGCCGCAGATCCCCATTCGCAATCCAGCTCAACACATCGCCTGCCCGCCACAGCAGCTCTTCCCGCGTCGCCACATGATGCGCCAACGTCGGCCGCGTCAAAAACAAAGAGCCCTTCGCACTCAGCAGCAACGGCTCCACCGCCGCCACCGGCCCGCTCGCATTGCCGAAACTCACCATCATCCCCCGCGGCTTCAACGAATCAATCGACTTCGCAAATGTCGAAGCCCCCACCGAGTCGTACACCACGTCCACGCCCTTGCCCTCAGTCAATTTCCGCGTCTCCGCCGCAAAGTCCACTTGGTCGTACAGAATCACCTCATCCGCCCCGGCTTCTCGCGCCAACTCCGCCTTCGCTTCCGTGCCAACCGTCGCAATCACCCTCGCCCCCCGCCGCTTCGCCATCTGCACCACGCATTGCCCCGCGCCGCCCGCTGCCGCGTGCACGAGGCACGTGTGCCCCTGCTGCAACGGAAACGTAGAATGCGTCAAATAGTGCGCCGTCATCCCCTGCAACATCGCCGCCGCCGCCAAATCGTCCGTCACCCCCGTCGG
>JANODS010000257.1:0-3410 GCA_031412835.1 Acidobacteriota bacterium
TCCGAGTCGCCAACACCCGCGCCGTCAAAGGATACTCCGGGTCAAGCAACCATTCGCCCAGCTTCGTCAGCGGATTCTCCGGCAGAGTCATCCGCTCCGGCGTGCCTACGGGCAGCAGAATCCCCAACGGCCGCGCCCCTACTTTGTCCTTCCGCCGGTCGTGTTCACCCCGTTCGAGCAAATTGATCGGCGACACCTTACTGAAATCGTTCGCCACACTATACAAAGCCGATAATGGCGGCGGCAGCCTATCTGTCGCAGCTTCCAGCTTTGTCTCCAGTGCGGCCTTGACTTCCTCCGGCTTACTTTTATCCTTCAGCTCCGCTTTCAAAGCCTTAATCTCAGCTTCCGCACCCTTGGCTTTCTCCTGCCAAGCCGCCTGCTCCGCTGCCGTGGCAAGCGTGATGTCCTTCTCATGCGTCGCCGAAAAATACGACTGGATCCGGTAATAGTCCGACTGCCGAAACGGGTCGAACTTATGGTCGTGGCACCGCGCGCAGCCCAGCGTTACGCCTAAGAACGCCGCGCCCACCACGTTCGTCATCTCCGTCAACACCTCGTTCCGCGAACTCGCCACTTCCTGATTCCCCGCGTTCTTCCGGAGAGGACCCATCCGCTGCAAACCCGCCGCCACCCTCATCGCCTCCACTTCCGGCGCAATCTCGTCCCCCGCCAACTGCTCCAACACGAATTTGTCGTAAGGCTTATCCGCGTTCAACGACTGAATCACATAGTCGCGAAACCGCCACGCTCCGTTCCGATGCGTGTCATATTCAAACCCATCCGTCTCGGCGTACCGAACCACGTCCAGCCAATGCTGCCCCCACCGCTCTCCATACGAAGGCGAGGCCAGCAACCGGTCGACCACTTTCTCCCAGGCGTTCGGAGCCTTATCTTCCACAAAAGCCGCCACCTCTTCCGGTGTCGGCGGCAACCCCAACAGACTAAACGACGCCCTCCGAATTAGAGTCCGCCGATCCGCCTCCGGTGCCGGTCGCAACCCCGCCTTCCGCAACCGACTCAGGACGAACGCATCCACCGAACTCTTCGCCCAAGCCGCGTCAGACGCCTCGGTAAACGTCGGAACCTCCGGCGTCGACCGCTTTTGAAACGCCCAGTGCCGCCGCTCAATCGCCGTATACGTGCCCAGCGGAGCAATCGTCTCCTCCGCCGCCAACTGAAACACAAGCGTAGCGGTCAGCAACGCGGCTAACTGGGGAGATCGCATAGATATTAGGAATAGTACATCTGCCGACCGCCGGACGCAATGGGTCCTCCCCTTCCGGTCGGATCCTGAGGATTTAGAAGTAGAGGCGCAGCGCGAACTGCATCACGCGCGGCGGACGGGCGGCTAGGAATTCTCCAAACCGGGCATTCACCTGGTTGCCGGCCGCGTCAAAACGAGCGGCGGTGTCGAGCGTTGAGAATTGGGTTTTGTTAAAAACATTATAGGCTTCAGCGCGGAACTGAATGCGGAGGCGTTCCTTAATCGGCAGGTTCTTCATCAGAACCATATCCCAATTGTTGATGCCCGGGCCCCGGATCTGCGTAACCCCGGAGTTCCCAAACGTGTTCAGGGCAGGGCGGCGGAAAACCTCCGTCCGGAAGTTGCGGCTGAAGGTGCGCTCGCCCTTGGCCAACACCGCGTCCCCGGTCATATCGATCCGCGCACCTTGGCTCGCCGTGCCGGTAATGTCGATCGGCGTCACATTGGTCCAGGAGATTCCCAGCGGTTCACCGCTTACGAAACTGGTAATTCCCGAAAGCTGCCACTCGTTGACGGCGTAGCTCAGCACCTTGTTTTGCGTCTTGACGCCGGGCAGGTTGTAGGTCCAATCGATCCGCACGTTGTGCGTGCGATCGAAGTTCGATAAGCCGTAGTTCCAGTAGCGCGGGTCCGCCAACGGGCTCACCGGAGAGGTATCGAAGTCTCCGTAGCTGAGCGCCTTCGACCAAGTCCAGGCGAAGCCGTATTGGAAATTCTTGGTCAAGCGGCGGCGGGCCGTCACTTGCAGCGAATGGTAGTTGGACGACGAAGCCGGCTCGGTCATCAGAATGTCGTTGTAGCCGGCGACGGGTCGCAGGAAAGCGGCCGGAAGGGGAGTTGCGGGATTCGACGGGTCGGCGTTCTGCGTTCGGAAGTTCGCGCCCAACGGCACCGGATTGATGTTCCGCAGCCACAGCAGATTACGGCCCAGCGAACCGACATAGCCGACGTCCACAATCGTGTTGAAGCCAACGTTCTGTTGCAGCGTGAAGCTGAAATTCATCACCTTCGGCACCCGGTCCGTGCGGTCAAATCCGTTCACGTTCTGCGGAAACACGAGACCAGCGGATTGCCGCAACGTGTCCAGCGACCCGTAGAATACCGTCGGTGTCGAAATCAGGGGCGGCAGTGACGAAAAGCGAATCAGGTTATCGCTCATGTTGGGACGGTTGTAGAACAGGCCCACGCCGCCGCGGAGCGCCGTCTTGCCGTTGCCGAAGACATCATAGGCAAATCCCGCGCGTGGCCCGAGCTGAACGCCGTAGCCATCGATGAATCCCCGTGGGGTGTCGCCTCGTCCCGCCTGCGTCATCCCGTTCACCGGGTTTCCAGAACCCGGGGCAATGGCGCCAATCAGCGCGGCGGGCAACAGTTCGCCCGTCACCGGGTTGCGCCCCACACGTCGATTGGCCGCGTCGCGCACCGGCTGCACTAACTGCACTCGCTGCGCGTTGTTGAATGCGCCGGGGTCGAATGCCGCCAGACGGTCCGAACGCATGTGGATGGGATTCAGCCAATGGAACCGCATGCCAACCTCTAACGTCAGCCGACGGTTCACCCGCCATTGGTCCTGGCCGAACCACTCCACGGCATGTTGCCGAAAGCTGAGAATCACCCGGTTGGAAGCTTCCGAATAACTGCTGAAAACGCCCAACGCCGCGTTGGAGTAAGCGTAGTTCGTGTCCTGGGGGTTGTTGACGTCCGGAGTAAACACGAGGCTCCCGGCATACAGCCCATCGTTGAGCGAACCCTGGAAATTCCGTTCGATCATCACGCCCGCTTTGAGCGTATGCGCGCCCAGCGTCTTGGTCGTGTTGTTCGTAAGATTGAACGCATACAGCTTCTGGTAGAAGGGGAAGCGCCCTTCCATAAACAAAGTTGCCGGGTTCTGAATGCCGCCAAATGTGGCATTCGGAATAAAGTTCAGCGGGTTGGAAGACGGGAACAGTTGCCCAGCCGTGAACCCGACCGTGCTCCGTTGATTGGCCCGAATAGCAGCTTCGGAAGCGCTATTGCCTTCCGGGCGGCGGGTCGCGCCCAAACTCATCTCGTTGATCAGCGTCGGCGAAAGCACCGCCGTGTAACGGAGAATGTAGCCGATACCCTGCAGCTGATACGACTTCTGCATCTGCTCCCAGTTCGC
>JANODS010000258.1:0-16433 GCA_031412835.1 Acidobacteriota bacterium
GAAATTATCCTGGTAGACAAAGTTCGCCAAGTTAAATTGAGCGTTTACGTTGTCTTTGACGATCACACCGAAGTAAAGTCGATTGCCGAACTCGCCTGAGATCGACCCCGGGGCGATGCCCAGCCAGCTATTGAACAGGCCGGTGGTGTCCGTGAATTGACTGGGGGTGGCAACGCCAAGCAACCGGTTGTATGTGGACGCGCCGCTGCCATTTCCGGCAAACGTATTGATCCCGTTGGTGCCGTTCATCAAGCCGACGAGGGCGTTCTGGCCATAAGCAAGGTCATTGGGGCTACCAATTCCCGGGCCGATCGACTGCACAATGGTGATGACCGGGGCAGCGAAGCTCAACCCGGCCACGATAAACATTAGCGAAACTGTCTTCCTCACGATTTTTAATCCTCTCTTCCGACGTATTTCGTTTGTTTTACGTAGGCGGTGGGCCGCCTTACACTGCTCCAACCTTACGTCTGCTATACAATACAATGCTTAGAACTAAAGGTCAACAGTTACAATCGTTCGTACCGGTATTTTCACCCTAGCTGGGACCATCTGAGTACTGGTACTAGAAGATTCCAAGCCATTTTCGTCGTTTTTCGGGTGGATCGAGTGGTCCTGGCTCGATTTTGTAACCGTCGATGACCGCCTGAGGATGAGTTTTGAGCAGCGCCTCGGCATACTCCGGGCCGTATCTGTCAGACACAAGTTTCCAGGTCAAGTCCAAGCGGGGCGTTCGGCGTTGGAAATCGTGGGCGTCGCTGGCCAAAAAATGAACCCAGCCTTTCTCCATCAGCAGCTCGGCGAACTTCTTTGCTTCCGATCCGAAGAACCCTTGCAAGGACTGGCCGGTTACTTGCAGGAAGGCACCCTGGTTCACCCAGGCCTCTAGCCGCTCGGGCTTCTGGCGGAGGAGCCAGTTCCGCTCCGGATGGGTCACAATCACGCGCATCCCGGCATTCTCGAGTTGGACGAAAATCTGCTCGGTGTTCGGGAAGATCATGAGCTCGCTGAATTCGACGAGTAACCATCCGAGTCCATTGACCGTGTATTTCGCGGGATGGAGGATCGCGTCCTGGATGTTGTCCAGCTTCAGGTGGAAATCGCATCCGGTATGGATCCGAATCGTGTCTCCAAGTCGCGCCTGCAACTCCGCACGGCGGGCGGCGATCAGGTCGGGTTGGAACTCGTACTCCAGATCCGCGTGGGGCGTGCCGACGATGTCGGTGGTTCCGTGGGCGGCAGCCAATCGCAACATGGCTTCACTCTGCTCCACGGTGCGAGCGCCGTCGTCCAACCCCCACAACACATGACTATGGATATCGACCATGCTGGCTAAATTTCCATTGCCCGCGTCGTCGGGTTGAAGCGTACGCGGACGCCTTTTCGCAGCGACTCCATCGCCATGCAGAGGGCGATGTTGGTGGCTTGTCCGGCCTCGACGGGCGCATTGGGCTGCTGCCGCGTCTGGATAGACGCAAGGAAATTGCGAATGTGGGCCCGGGTGGCCGGGCCGAAACTGCCGGGCAGCTTCTTTTCGATGGTTGGCTTCATCTCGATGGCCTTGGGGTCCTCGCGATAGAGGCTGTAGCCTTCGCGTCCGAGGTCGAACCGCGCTTTGGAACCGTGGAACTGTGCCATCTGGTCGTTCACGGGCGCATAGCGCATCGCTTTGTAACCCACGGTAAACACGGCGAAGTAGTTTTCGGGGTATTCGAGGCAGATCGTCGTGGTTTCGGGAATTTCGACGCCTTCTAGATTCGCTTTTCCGCCGGCGGTGGTCACCGCGGAAGGATGCTGGGAGCCCATGAACCAATGGAATACGTCGATCATGTGCGCCGCTTGACCGACCATCAGGCCGCCCGAATAGTCCCAATAGTAATACCAGTTGAAAAAGCGTTTGGCTTCTTCCTGGCGGGCCGGGGAGCTGCCTTGCCACTGCTTCCAGTCGAGTTTCCCGGTCAACGGCTCGTTGCGGATGGAGGCTTGATGGTTGTACCACCAGGAATTAATCAGGCGCACATCGCCCAGGTCGCCGCCCTTCATTTGTCGATGGGCTTCCTGGAAAAGCTCGGAGCTGCGGCGCTGCATCCCGACCTGGACAATGCGCTTCGTTTCGCGGACGGCGGCGATGATCCGATAGCCTTCTTCGATCGAGTGCGCCAACGGTTTTTCGACGTAGACATCCTTGCCCGCATGCACGGCGTCGATCACCATTTGCGCATGCCAATGGTCTGGCGTGGCGACGATGACGACGGGAATCGACTTGTCATCGAGGAGTTTGCGGTAGTCCCCGTAGGCGACCGCCCCGGTGGATGCGGCGGCCAAGCCCGCTTTCAGATTAGGCTCATAGACATCACAAACCGCTGCCATTTGCACGCCAATTTCTTTGAATTCGCCGGTCAGGAAACGCCCGCGTCCGCCCGCTCCGATGATGCCCGCTCGCACGGGTCCATCGGCCGCGAGGGCCACCGAGGAGGCAAGAACGAAATTGCGCCGATCGATTCCGAAATTCATCTCTATTCCTTGCGAAGTTAGCATGGAACGAGCCTTACTGCTACTCCTGATGAATGCTGGAGCTACCCTATATCTGGTGGGGCTGATCTGGTTTGTTCAATTGGTTCACTATCCTCTGATGAGCCGGGTTGGGACGGCGGCCTACCCGGACTATCAAAAGGGTCATCAAACGTTAACTTCTTTGGCGGTCGGCCCGGCGATGCTGATTGAACTGGTTACCGCTTTGGCGTTGGTGGCGATTCGGCCGCGCGATGCACTTTGCTGGGTCGGGTTGGGTGCCGTGGCTGCGCTTTGGGCTTCCACCGCGTTGGTTCAGATGCCGCTGCATGCTTCGCTGGCGGACGGGTTCGACACCGGGGCGCATGCGCGCTTGGTGAGCACGAATTGGATTCGAACGGGGCTGTGGTCGCTTCGAGGATTCCTGTCGCTTTGGCTTATTGTCCGCGCAGGGCGATAGCAGTAAACAGCGCGGCCACCGCCACCACGGGGGCGTGAGGGAGCGACAAGGCGTCCGGTCGGCTCAGGGTTTGTTGAGAAAGGTTTCTCAGGTTCCGCCAGGTCTGCCCGACCCGGCCTTTGGCTACGACGACGATAAGCGCGACCACGCCGCCGAGCACCGACGTCAGCACGAACAGCAGCAGCCAGTTGTTCCAACCAAGAATCGCCCCAAGCGCCGCCATCATTTTCAGATCTCCGCCGCCTCGGCCTTTTAACAAAAAGAAGATCAGATAGATGCCGAATGCCGCTCCGAATCCGATGGCCGAGAAGCCTAGCCCGGCCCATCCGGCCCGCCATCCGTGAAAACCGAACCCAGCCAAGGCACCCGCCAGCGTGAGCGCATTCGGGATCTGCCGGTTCCGCAGATCGGTGTAGGCACAGGCGGCGGAAAAAACCAGGAGCAGCGGAATCATACGGGCAATGGCGGCCGGCGCTTGTGCCAATCGGTCTGCGCTTGAAACTGTTTGCCCACGGCCAGGAGGAGGTTTTCCTGGAAAGCTCGGCTGACGAGGCTAATGCCGACGGGCAGATTCTGCGCGAAACCGCAAGGCAGGGAGAGCGCCGGTAGACCCGCCACGTTTCCGGCCGCGCCTAGGGGCAGTCGACCTCGCCCGCCCGTGTCTAGCCGGTCGTTTATCCGCTCGGCGACTCCCGCTGTGCTCGGGCTGATCAGCACGTCCACTCCGTCGAAGACCTTCGCCATGGCGTCCTGGATGACCCTCCGCAGCCGCATCGCCTTCAGATAGTCGGTGGCTTTGTACTCGGTGGCCGCCACAATTCCGGCGGCTTGGGCCTTGTCGACCAACTGCTGAATTCGCCCATCGGCTACCAGCGGTTCGAAGACGGAAGCCATTTCGCAGCCGATGATCGTGGAGGCGACGGTCGAGTAGGGCAGGTCCGGCAGTTTCACTTCCTTGACTTGAAAGCCTAGCTTTAGCAGAACCTGAATTGCGTCGCCCAGCGCTTGCCGAACTGCTGGATCTGCTGCCGCTTCCAGGTCGGCCGGGTTCCAGCCGATGCGCATTTCGGAAAACGGCCGGACGTACTCGGGCGTGTAGTAAAAACTTTTGCCAGCCGAGCTGGGGTCATCGCCATCGGCTCCCGCAATCACTTGCAGGACCAATCCGCAATCCTCAGCGGACCGGCAGAGGGGGCCGATTTTGTCCATGGTCCAGGAGAGCGCCATGGCACCGGAACGGGAGACCAGCCCGTAGGTTGGCCGGAGTCCGGTCACCCCGCAATAGGCAGCCGGGGTCAGGATCGACCCCCATGTTTCCGAACCCAGCGCAAACGGCACCAAGCCGGCCGCGACGGCCGCGCCGGACCCGGAGGAGGAACCGCCGGACCAGCGGGTGACGTCCCATGGATTCAAGCCCGGGCCGGTGGAGGAGGCGTTCGGATAGCGATAGCCGCCGCCTCCGGCCAGCTCCACCATGGCCAGCTTTCCGATGCAGTTCGCACCGACGCCTTCGAGCTTCTCGATCACCTTGGCGTGGACTTTGAACACTTGCCCCTTGAAGGGCGGCGCGCCCCATTCGGTCGGATGGCCGGCGTAGCTGAGCAGGTCCTTGGCGCCGTAGGGGATCCCGTGGAGAGGGCTACGAAACCGTTCCCGCTTGAAGTCTTTGTCGTGATACTTCGCGGCCTTCATCGCGGGTTTTCGCAGCGAGTGGGCGAGCGCGTTGTACTTCGGGCCGCGGCTTTCCAGCCGATCGCACCAAGCCTTGGTCAACTCCTTGATCTTGAATTCCTTGGCTCGCAGCTTGGCCTGGATCTCGCTCAAGGACAAGTAGAAAAACTCTTCAGGGAAGTCCAGCTTCATGCTAGTAAGCCTTGAACTGGAAGGCCGGTTCGGTGGCCATCGGCACATTGATTTTGGCCAACTCCGCGCTGGCCGCGCGCACCCGTTCCCGGGCTGCCGAAAGGTCATCGGGGACGGTGGCCGCCGTTGTCTGCGCCACAACCGGCACCGCCGTCAGAAAGATAGAAGCAAGATCGCGACGCCGCATGATCCCTCTATTATGAGCCTATCCGCTTTTCGCGCCGAGCGCTTCGAGCGCCGCCTTCTCCATCACGCTACGGGGGGCGGTCTCGCCGGTGAAGATTTCGAACTGTTGGGCGGCTTGTTCCAGGAACATCTGCAACCCGTTGATGACTTCTCGGCCTTGGCTCTTCGCTTTGGCGAGGAGCAGGGTCTCCATGGGGTTGTAGACCATGTCGAAGACGATGTCGCCGGGAATGTGGTCGTCGAAGAAGCACTCCTTCACGTTGGGCCACATGCCGATGGGGGTGGCGTGGACTACGACGTCGAAATGCTTTTGCACCGCCTGTTCGCGAGCGAGCGGTTCTCCGCCGCAGATCCGCGCGAGAGCGCGAACACGGTCCAGATTTCTGCCGACCAGGGAGATCTTCGCGCCGGCGTCGGCTAGCGCAAATGCCGCTCCGCGCGCCGCTCCGCCGTTGCCCACGATGAGCACGGTCGACTTGTTGAGCTTCACGCGTTTGCTGAGGGGGACGGTTACGCCGGCGGCGTCGGTATTGGTTCCGCGCCACTTGCCCGCCTTCTTCCAGATGGTGTTCACGGCCCCGATCCGCCGGGCCAAGGGCTCGACGACGTCGAGGTAGCGGATGATCTTTTGCTTGTGGGGAATGGTGATGCTGCAACCGGTGAGCGGTAGATTGTCGGCGAAGGCAAAAAAGTCCTTCATATGGGCCGGTTGGACGAGCAGCGGAAGGTAGACCGCGTCGATTCGCTTCGATTGGAAAGCGCGATTGTGCACCTGCGGGGAGATGGAATGGCGGACGGGGTCGGCGACGACGCCGAAGATTTTCGCGTTCTTGGAGAACTTTTCAATCCGGTAAAGATTGCGCAGCAAACGTGCCGAAACCTGGCCGCTGGCCGTGCCTTCGGCGGAGGTAGGGGCCGCATAGGTATAGACGCCGCCCCAGGCCGGGGAAAGCACTCGCGTGGGAAAGCCAGTTTCTCCCATCGCCAGCAGAATCAGTTTCTCGCGGGGAAACGCCTTCGCCAGGGCCAGGAGTTTATGGCTGTCGTTCGGCTTCTTCGCCGTCGTCACAACCTTGTAGGCGTGGGCTGGGATCTTCAGCATCCGCTTGAGAATTGTTTCCGGCGGCGGCGTTCCTTCGTAGTTGTGGTAGCTGAGGATCAGCGTGCTTTCCGCGCGTAGATGTTCCAGCTTGCTCGGCGCGCTTTCGGCGCTTTCAATTTCGACGTCGATCGCGCAGGCACCAGCGCGGACGGCGAGTTCCAGGATTCGAACTTGTTCGTCGATGGAGCCGTTGAACTTGCCGTGGTTCTGATGGCGTCGACAGGTAGCGAGGATCGATGCTTCGGGATTTGATTCGAGGAAACCGGCGATCGCTTTCGCCCCCTCGTTGGGATCGGGGAGGTAGTCCAGCCGGAACTCTAAGAAACGTTCGCCACTTTCTATCTCGTTTTGGGCATGCTGCAGGAGCTTCGCGACAGTGGGAAGTCCGAGAGCGATACAGATTTTTGGTAGTTGCTGGGGCAACGGTTTACGCGGCGGCATGGCAAGTGGCAGGAACGGATCACTAGCTTATCACTGCTCGGTCGCCCTTTGGGAGTCGATCAGCGTCGCACGTTGTGGGGAGGCTATGCGAGCAACTGTTTGATGATCTTGCCTTCGTTGATGATCTTCGCCGGGCGGCCGATGGGTGTCTGGTACTCGTGGCTCGCATCGACCCCGAGGATGTTATAGAACGTGTGGAGCAGGTCCTCCGGTTCCACAGGGAGGTCGGTGACTTCGGTGGCGGTTTTGTCCGTAGCGCCGAGAATTCGTCCGCCGGTCATGCTAGCACCGGAAAGGACGATGGACCACGCCTTGTTATGATGATCGCGACCGGCGTCCGCATTGATCTTGGGAGTACGCCCGAACTCGCCCATGCCGATGACGAGCGTAGTGTCTAACATGCCGCGGTCATGGAGGTCGGTGACCAGAGCGGCGTACGCTTTATCAAACTCGGGAAGCAGGACCTTCTTGCAAATATTGAAGTTATCGCCGTGGGTGTCGTAGTTTAACCAGCCTTTGGCGACGGTGACGAAGCGAACTCCATTTTCCACCAGGCGTCGGGCGAGAAGGGCGCCTTGACCGACGGGGGTGCGACCGTACCGCTCCCGGAGGGCGGCGGGTTCGGACTGGATGTCGAAGGCTTTCTTGGCGGTGGGGGAGCTGAGAAGATCGTAAGCTTTCTTCGAGAACTCGTCGAGAGCGGCGAAGTCCGGGCTGGCTTCGACGCTGCGGAATTTGGAGTCCATCTGCTGGACGAGGAAGCGGCGGTTTTCGACGCGGGCCCAGTCGACGTCAACGGGGAGGGTAAGATCGCGGACCTGGTATCCGGTGGCATTAGGGTCGCCGGCGATGAAGGGGTTATGCGCTCCGCCGAGGTAGCCGGCGCCATAGGAGGGGAAGGTGTTGGGGACGGCAACGTAGGGCGGGAGACCGTTTTTGGGGCCGAGTTGCTTGGAGATGACGCTGCCCATGGACGGGAACTCCAGGGTAGGGAGCGGCAGGTAGCCGGTGAGCAGGTAATTGATGGCTCGTTCGTGATTGTTCTCTTTGGAACGGAGGGAGCGGAGGACGGTGACTTTGTCCATCATCTTCGCCATTTCCGGCAGATGTTCGCAAATGTGGAGGCCGGGGACGTTGGTGGGGATGGGCTTGAACTCGCCGCGGATTTCCGAAGGAGCGTCCGGCTTCATGTCAAAGGTATCGAGCTGCGGAGAGCCGCCGCTTTGCCAGAGAAGGATGCAGCTGATGTCCTTTTTCTTCGCGTCTTTCGCGGCGCGGAGGGCGTTGGCGATGGAGAGGCCACCGACGCCGAGCGAGCCGATGCGGAGGAAGTCGCGGCGTCCAAAGATGTCGGTCTGGTTGGTAATTTTCATCGTTCTGCTCCCGCCTTAGTGATTGTAGAGAAACTCTTTGGTGTTGAGAAGGGCCCACAGGACATCTTCGGCCCCTTGCTGGCGGCCTTTGGCCTTGCGGATGGCGTTCCGTGCGGCGGCGAGTTCTTCGGCGTCCGGGAAACGGGTCAGCGTGCGGAGGTACAGCTCTTCGACCAGCGCCCCATCGTCGGGGAATTGCGCGAGAGCATGCTTGACGTAGCCGGTGGGGTCTGTGACTTTGCGATGGGCGGTGTCGCCGCCGATCATGTGCAGAGCCTGATTGAGCGTGGGTTCGTTTTTCCGCTCGCAGACGAGTTGGCGGGAGGGGCGATCAAAGACCTCTAGGAAGTAGCTTTCGATTTCGGGTTCCGGGAGAGCGGCGGCGCGAGTGCCAGGGTACATGGCGCGGAACTTCTCCGGGACGGCGGTCGCCAGAGAGATGGAATCGAGCAGCGGCTCGGCGCTAATCCGCTTCGGGTAATAACGGGAGTAGGCCATGGTGTCCTGCCGGTTGCCGGGGACAGGTACGGAGGAGAGCTGGTAGGCGCTCGACAGGGTGATGGTTTTGATGAGGTGGTGGATATCGAAATTATGCGCCGCGAAATCTTTGGCGAGCGCGTCGAGGAGGGGTTCGTTCGATGGGGGGTTGGTGGCGCGGAAATCGTCAACGGGCTCGACAAAGCCGCGGCCGAAGAACATGCGCCACATGCGGTTGGCCATGGCGCGGGCGAAGTAGGGATTCTCTTTCGCGGTGACCCAGTCGGCGAGAAGTTCGCGACGGTCGGCTAAACCTTCGGTCGCAAGCTGCGGGCCGTCCAGGGCTTTCGGCAAATAGACCTTCTTCGTTTCGGGGTGTTGAAACTGACGGGTAAAATCGACGAAGAGGGCGCGCTCGTTGTTGCGGGGCCCGCCGCCCTTGTAGCGGACCTGGGAGAAGAAGGCGGCGAGGCCGGCGAAGTCGCTTTGCTTCCAGCGCTCAAGCGGATGGTTGTGGCACCGGGCGCAGCCGATGGAGACGCCGAGGAAGAGTTGGCTCGTTTTTTCAGCGAGGTCGAGCTCCTTCTTCATGATGGGGTAGAAGTTGGTGGCGGGTACCTCGTACATGTTGCCGCTGGAGACGAGCAGGGAGCGGACGAACTGATCGTAAGGAACGTTGCCGCGGAACTGCTTTTGCAGATACTCGGTGAAGGCATAGGGGCCTTTGTTGTAGATCTGCTGCTTGGTGTTATCGAGGTGGTCGCCCCAGTACATGGCCCAATACTCGGCATACTCGGGGCGGCGGAGAAGCTGGTCGACAACCTTGGCGCGTTTAGCGGGATCCTTGCTGGCCAGGAAAGCGCGGGCTTCGATAGAGTTGGGGATGGTCCCGATGACGTCGAGGTAGACGCGGCGGAGGAACGTGGCATCGTCGGCGGGGGCGGACGGGGGAATCTGGAGGCGCTTGAGCTTGGCGTTGATGTGATCGTCGATCAGGTTGCTGACGGGGAGGAGGGGGACGTTGCGGGGTTCGATGACGACGGCGACTTTGGCAACGCCGGCAACTCCGGGGCCGCGGACGACGATGGCCGTTTCGCCGCCTCGCTCGGCCTTGACGATGCCGGCGGAGTTGATGGAGGCGATGGAGTCGTTGTTGGTGGAGAACTTAACGAGGTGGGTGACGTCGGCTTCGGCACCGTCATCAAAGCGGGCGGTGACGAGGAGTTTGCGATTGGCGTCTTTTCCGGTGAGGGTGAGCAGGGGGGGAGTGACGCGGAGGGCGGTCATCTTCCTTTCGTGCTTGAGGTCGCGGGGAGCGCCATCGCGAAGCCAGTTGAGGAGAGTCTGATAGTCGGGGGATTTGGCTGAGAAGAGCTTGCCGCCGCCGTGGGGGGTGGGGCCCATGGTGGGCTTGAGCAGGAGGAGGCTCTTTTCGGGGTCGGTACGATTGAGGCGGCGGCCATTATGGGCGGTGGCAATCATGTCGTAGTCCGGTTCCGATTCGAACCCGAAGAGGGAAAGCTTGAAGCCGTTTTTGCCGTTGAGGGCACCGTGGCAGGAGCCGCCGTTGCAACCGTACTTGGTGAGGATGGGGAGGATATCGCTGGCGAAGCTGCGGGGGATGGGAGCTTCGGCGCGTTGGACTAGAGCGGTGGTGGTAGCGGTTTGGCCTTGCCAGGTAACGCGAACGGGACTGCCGCCGTTGGCGAGGGCGGTGAGCATGCCTTGCGGATCGATGCTGGCGGCTTGGCCGTTGGCCGTGAAGGCGGCTTCGGCGGTGACGTCTTTGGCGGTGCCATCAGGATATTCGACGGTGACGACGAGGCGTTGTTTAGACCCTTGGCCGAACAGGAGCGGGTTTTCCGGCGTAATTTTCAGCTTGGCGGGGGCGGCCCAGAGAGTGACCGCGAGGAGTCCGGTAAGTAAACGCATTAATCGACCTGCACTGTAATTTTAGGAGCTTCGTGGGATTCCCCGGCGGCGGAGCCGAGGATGGCGACGCGGGGGGCTCGCCCGAGGGCGGCGTCCGGCGCAGCGGTGATCTTGAGTTGGACAACGCTGGCGTCGCCGGGGGCGCTGACGGCTTGGAGGGTTACGCCGACCGGGAGGTTTTCCGCGGCGAAGACGATGGGGGTCGCGAAACCGCTTTCCCGACGGATGGCGACCGGGATGACGGCGGAGCCGCCCCGGGGGATATTGACGTTGGTGGCCTGCGCTTCTAGAGAGAAGTGGGGCTTTTCGCTGATCGTGAGGAGAGCTTGATCAAGGCGAGTGAAAGCCGCGCCTTCGCCGCCGCCGCTACTGACGCGGACCGAGCGCCAAGCGTTTTGGTTGTCGCTTTTGACAGTAACGAATCCAGCGGTGCCGGGCTTGCCGGTGGCGCGGAGAAGAAAGGCCGCTTCGTCCTTACCGACAGGGATGGTGACCGGCTCGGCGGAGATGCCGGCGGGGAGGCCGGAGAGAGTGAGCGCGATTGGATCCTTATGCCCGTCGAGCCGCTGGGCGGAAACCTTCCATTCCGATTCGCCTCCGGGATAGGCGTGGGGGCGTTCGTTCGACAGTTGGAGGGTGTAGGAGGGTTGCGGGGGCCGGACGAGGAGTTGGTAGGGGGAGCGCTCGCCGGCGACCTGGACGACGTTGCGGAGTTCGACGGCGTATTCGCCAGCCTCCTTGAAGGTGTGCATGATGCGGGGGTCGCGCTGGTAGAACTTGCCGCCGACGAAGGTGAAATCGTCGTTGAGGGCGACCTGTTTGCCGGCAGAGTCCAGCAGGCGCATCGTCAGATCGACCGGGGAGCCGAACCGTTGGCCGCGCACTTCAAAGACAAGGGTTTGGCCGGCCTGGGCTGTAAAGCGATACAGGTCGGGCTGGCGGTACTTCGCAGCGCCGGTGATGGAAGTAGGGGGGGAGATGCGGTCTCCACCGGGGTGGCGAGGTGTGGAATCGACGAGGATTTCGACTGAGTTGGATCGGCCGCCCGGGGTAAGGAGCGTGAGTTGGAGGGGACCGTCCGGAGTGTTAGCGGGGACCTGGAGGCGGAGGCGGGCGGACTTGCCCTCCATGGCGAGGATGGTGCCTTGCGCGCCCTCAATATGGGCTTCGCCGTAGAGACCTTCTCCGAGGAGCGTTACTTCCTGATCGAGGCCGGGAGGAATGACGAGGGGGGAGACGGTATCGAGATGGGGGGCTTGCCGGATATCGAGTTCGTAAGCGAAGGACGGATCGAGCCGGACGTGGGTGGGTTGGACGACGAGGATATATTCGCCGGCTTCGGCGAACTGGTGGGAGAGGAAGGGGTCCCAGATGAAGCGTTCTTCGTTGTAGTCGATTTTGGCTCCGTCGGCGCTGAGGAGAAAGATGGCGGCGTCGAGGCTGTTGCCGTTGCGGGAGGAGCGGAGGTCAAAGATCCAGCGAGAGCCCTTTTCGACGCGGATTTTGTAGAAGTCGAAGTCGCCATCCACGTTGAGGCGGCCCATGACGGTGGACGGGATGGGAACGGGATTGGCTTGAGAGACGATCGAGTTGGGTTCGTTTTCGAGAACGCGGGGTTGGTCACTAACGCGGAGCAGGAGGGGCCCACTGGCACCACGGGGAGTAACGACGTGGAAGGGGTGTTGGCCAAAGACGGCGGTTTTGGCGACGTTAACACGAAGGCGGAGGCGGGTGGCTTCGACGGAGAGGATTTCGGCGGAAACGCCGGGCTGGTGAAAGTGAACGGATTGGGCCCGGTCGAGGTGTTCGCCCAGGATCTCGGCTTCGAAGGTGGTACCGGGTTGCGCGCCCATGGGATAGATGGCTGCCGCGGTGGGAAGTCGATGCTGGACGGGGTCGGCACCCAGGGCGAGGGAGAGCGGCAGGGCGAAAAGTAACAATCCCTTCATTTTGTGACGATATTATCACACAAGGTGCGACGTCGCCCCCCAAAACACCGATCTCGTATCTACGGTTTCGTGGCTGTTTGTAATAGCATAACGGCATGAAACTGAATCGCAGGCAGATGGCCAAAGCCGCGCTGGCAGGCAGCGCGAGTATGCAGGTCAGTTCGGCCCAATCGACGATCACCCATGGGCCGTTCCTCGGCCACGTCGGAATGAGTGACGTTTGGGTCTGGGCTCGGACCCCCAAGCCCGGGTCTTTCCGCGTCCGCTACGGGCTCTCGGCTACGGCTCTCGACCAACTGTCGCCGGTCGTCCCCACGGTCGCTGACCACGATTGCTCGGCCTGGACGCGGCTTGGGGGTCTTGAGCCCGGCACCCGCTACCACTACGCCATCGAGGGCTCGCCGATCATCGGCACCTTCCAGACGGTTCCGTCGCCGGATCGCTATCGCGATGCCGAAACCAATCCGCGCGGCCTGTTCAACTTCAGCTTTCAATTCGGTTCGTGCGCCGATCAAAAAGTCGGCGGAGCCCTTGGCAGCTCGCTTCCTGCTTATAAGACGATGCGGGAGCAGCATGGCCGGAAGGTTCTGTTCTCGATCATGAACGGCGACTGGGTGTATGAAGAGAAGCGGGAGTTCACCGTTGACCAGTGGAAGGCGCAGACCGGCCTGAAAGATACACCGTTGCTCGCGCAGATCGCCCCGAGCATCACGGGCGTTTGGGAGAATTTCAAGCTTTATCTCGAACGCGGCAAGACGCTGTCGGCTTGGCATCGCGACGTGCCTGGCTACTTCACGCCGGACGATCACGAGATTCTGAACGATGTCTACGGCACTGGCACCGCGGGGATCAAGACTCAGGAAGCCGTGTTTCGCGACATCGCGCTGCAGGGCTGGTACGACTACATCGCCGGGAGCAATCCGACCGCCACGAAGCAAGGCATCCACTTTGGGCGGGCCAGTTTGAAGGGTGACGTTTTGACGGACCCCAACGCCGATTTTAAGAAGATTAATTTGGCCGAGGCGACCAACCTGCATGTTCACTGGGGCGGGCAGAACTCTGGCGTTCCTCCGCGTAAGAACGCTCCGGCGGGAGACCCCAACGCCGGCGTTTATGAGATCGCGGCGGTTCTTGATCAGCACCGGGTCCGCGTGAAGCCGTCCTTTACGCAGGATGGCCCATGCTCCTACTCGATCGGTCGCCACAACTACGGCAGCTTTCGGGTCGGCAATGTCGAAGTCTACTTGCTCGATACGCGAGGCGAGCGGGACATGCACGACGTTCCTCATCCAGAGCGCCCCGGCCCGCTGATGCTGGGCAAGGCGCAACATGCGTGGTTGAAAGAGTCGATGGCCAAGAGCGATGCGGATTTCTTCTTTCTCGCCTCGACGGTAAACCTGATGATCCCTCACGTTGGGTCGCCGGGTTCGACCGATCCCATCGCCGGCAAAGACGACGCGTGGACGGCGTTCCTGGCCGAACGCGAAGAGCTGATTCTGTTCTGGGAAGGGCTTGGCAAGCCCGTGATGGTGATGACCGGGGACCTTCATAACAGTTGGGCGGTGAAAGTCACCGAGCGCGTTTGGGAGTTTGCGGCCGGCCCTCACAACTCGCAGAACCATCCACTGATCAGCGAGGGCAGCCGCCCGTACAATGGCGAGTTCAACTCTCGCGGGCGGAAGTGCGATATTCGCTGGTCCAGCTTCGTCCGCAACGATGTTCCGGCGCGTCTGCGTTGGCGGCCCATTTACGCGGTGGCGCAGATCAACAACGTGTTCCGCAACCCTGGGCCGGATGGGCGGGAACGCTGGGTTGCCTATCCCCGGCCTCACGCCGTGATGCAATACTTCGACGGGGTGACGGGCGATCTTCTTTATGCGGAGCCTGTCCATGTTCGGTAGCGTTCTTTTCCTGCTCGCTCAGGTCACGTGGGTCAACGTGCCGCCGGCGGGCTCGCTGCCGCGGGGCGTCACCCATCACACCTACTTCAGCCCGAGCATGGGCCACGACGTCGGCTATCTGATCTATTTGCCGCCCAGCTACGCGAGCGAACCCGCGCGCCGATACCCGGTTATCTACAACCTGCACGGAGCCGGCGGCAATGAGCTCCACGGTTCCCTGGCGGCGCAAATCCTGGACGAAGGCATCGTGTCGAAGCGCTGGCCGCCGATGGTGATGGTGATGCCGAACGGCGGCAAGAACAGTTTCTACAAAGACTCGGCGGACGGCAAGACGATGGGCGAGACGACCATCATTCGCGAACTGATTCCGCATATTGACAAGAGTTATCGCACGGTCGCGGCTCGCGCAGGGCGCGCGATCGAGGGCTTTTCGATGGGTGGCCGTGGCTCTACGCGGCTGGCCATGAAGTTCCCCGAACTGTTCATTTCGCTGTTCAATCAGGCCGGAAACGTCTTCCCCATCGCCGAAATGTACAACCCGGCCAAGCCCGACGAGTACCCCAATAACTACCTTGGGAAGGACAAAGCCCGGTACATCGACAACGACTCGTATCTGCTGCTGGCGAAGAATATCGGCCAGATCAAGGGAAAAATGCGGATTCAGATTGCGTGCGGCACCAAAGACGACGGGCATCTGCCCACCGTCCGCCGCTTCCATGACGCGCTGGTGAAAGCCGGCGTCGACCATACGTATTGGGAGATGGAAGATCTCGCTCACGAACAGAATAAGATGCTGGAACGGTACCGTCCGGTCTGGTTCGACTATCATGCGGAGTCGTTCCGACGAGCAGGGCTGAAATGACGCGTCGATTCGTTCTGCTTCTGGTTCCGCTCGCCGGGTGCACCCCGCCTGAGACGGTGAAATTCTACCCGCTCCGCGGCACCGTCAAGGCCCTGCAATCCGCAGACCGCATCGCCGTGATCCAGCACGAAACGATTCCCGGCTTCATGGAATCCATGACCATGGAATTCCCGATCAAGGACCCGGGCGAATTTGCGAAATTGGCCGTTGGTCAGAGCATCCGCGCTACCGTTTGCCAGCAGTCGCGCGGCCTGGACTTCTGGCTCCAAGGAATCGTAGTGGAAAAGTAGAGGATTTTGCGGTTATCCTTGTTCGGGGATTGAAAACCACTTTAGGAGAGTTCGAATGAAAAAATTGTTAGTTACTGCGCTGCTCGCATTGGGCACCAGCGCGTTGTTCGCCGATAATCATGAGGCTTTTGAAGCCGCCATGAAGAAAGCCGGCAAGACGATGGGCCCGCTCAAAAAAGCCCTCGACACCAACTCCTTTGCCGACGCTATGCCCGGGGCGAAAAACCTCGTCGAGATCTACGACGTAACCGAGAAGTTTTGGAAGGAACGCAAAGCCGACGACGCGATCAAATCGAGCGCCGTGGGTAAAGCGGCCGCCGCTGACCTTCTAGCCGCCGTCACCGCTGAAAAGAGCGAGGACGCCCGCGCCGCTTTCGGCAAGCTCGCCGGCACCTGCAAGGGCTGCCACGAAGCCCACCGCGAGAAGCTCGCCGACGGCACCTACAAAATTAAGTAACCCGTTTTCCCGGTTGGATGGATTACCCGCTTAAGCGCGGGTGATCCATCCATCTTGCAGTTCGATGACACGGTGTCCTACCGCGGCATTGCGCTCGTTATGCGTCACTTGAACAATAGTTACGCCCTCGTCGTTCAAGCGTTTGAAAAGCTGCATAATCTCTTCGCCCTGGGACGAGTGCAAGTTTCCTGTCGGCTCATCGGCCAGAATGACCTTGGGCTTTGAGATCACGGCCCGTGCGACGGCCACCAACTGCTGCTGGCCGCCGCTGAGTTGATTCGGAAACAGATCCTTCTTGCCGACGATATGGAACCGGTCCAAGATGTCGGCCACCATCGATTGCCGCTCGGCCCGGCTAATGTTCCGATAGCTGAGGGGAACTTCCAGATTCTCGTACACCGTCAACGAATCGAGCAGATGGTAGCTCTGGAAAACGAACCCGAAATACTGCTTATACAGCGCCATGCGGTCGTTTTTGCCGAGCTTGTGAATCGCGTGCCCTTCGAGGAAATACTCGCCCTTCCAGCCCGTATCATGCATGCCGAGAATGTGTAAAAGCGTAGATTTCCCGGCGCCGCTCGGGCCCATAATGGAGACGAACTCGCCGTCTTTAATGTCCAAGTTTAACT
>JANODS010000259.1:0-3200 GCA_031412835.1 Acidobacteriota bacterium
GCAGCGCTTCGCGCGTCAGGCCCGAAAGGGCCGGAATACGCAGCAGCGGCGGAAGATGGGCGATTCGGATTAGCCTCGCCCCCCTTAGGGGGCTACGTCTTCGAATCCCACCCTCGCCGTCCGAAGCAAAAAAAATGGCGCTGGCCGAAGCCAGCGCCATTTTTAGTTTGTACTACCGTTTCCCCGGCGGAACCGACTTTAAATACAGATCCCGGAGATTCTTCTCCGGCACCTCGCTCGGAGCCTCGCACATCAGGTCCGTACCCTTCGCCGTCTTCGGGAACGGAATCACGTCGCGCAGCGACTTCTCGCCCGCCAGGATCATCACCAGCCGGTCTAAGCCCAGCGCGATGCCTCCGTGCGGCGGCGCCCCATATTCCAGCGCCTCCAGCAGGAAGCCGAACTTGTTCTGCGCTTCTTCCATCGACAAGCCCAACGCGCTAAACACCGCCGACTGCTGGTCTCGCCGATGAATCCGAATCGAACCCGATCCCAACTCAGTGCCGTTCAGCACGATATCGTACGACTTCGCCCGGCACCGCGCCGGATCCGACGTCAACTTCTCAATGTCGTCGTCATGCACCGAGGTAAACGGATGATGCGCCGCGACCCAACGTTCGTCCTCTTCGTTCCATTCGAACATCGGGAAATCGACCACCCAAACGAACCGGAAATCGGTCGGATCCAGCAGCTTATGCCGGTCGTTGAACTTCTGCCCGCAATACAACCGAAGCTGACCAGCAGCTTGCAGAACCGTATAATCCGGCAACGGCCCCTTCCCTTCCCCTACCCAACCCGCCAAAATTAGCAGATCGTTTTCGCCCACGCCCGCTCGCTCGCGAACCTGCGCCATCACTTCGGGGAAGTCGCGGTCCAACCGCTTGAGGTCATCAAAAACACGCAGACCCCGCTCCACGCCAAACGCCTTGATCTCATCCCGCTCCCGGCGCGCAATCACCCCGACGTTTGGAATCACAATCGCCACCAACGGCAGCCCCGGCGTCGCGAAGTTCTCATCCACCGGGAAAAGATCTTCGACGCAGTAGAAAGGCGGCAGCCGCAGATCCGGCTTGTCGATCCCGTAGCTCCGCATCGCCTGCGCGTAAGTCAACCGAGGAAACGGTGCCTTCACCGCCCCAAACCCAGCCACTTCACAAACGCGCTCCAGCAGCGGTTCGATCGTCGCAAAGATCGTCTCCTGTTGTGGAAAGCTCATCTCCAGATCGATCTGCGTAAACTCCGGCTGCCGATCCGCCCGCAGGTCCTCATCGCGGAAACAACGCACGATCTGGAAGTACTTCTCAAACCCGCTGATCATCAGCAACTGTTTGAAGATCTGCGGCGACTGCGGCAGCGCGTAAAATTCGCCCGGGCTCAGCCGCGAAGGAACCAGGAAGTCCCGCGCCCCTTCCGGCGTCGACTTCGTCATGAACGGAGTCTCAATCTCCAGGAAGCCTTGCCCGTAGAGCACTTCGCGAATCGCGAAACTCAGCTTTGACCGCAGCATGATGTTGCGTTGCATCCGCGGACGACGAAGGTCGACGTAACGATACTTCAACCGCGCGTCTTCGCTGACGTCCACGCTATCTTCCATCGGAAACGGCGGCGTCTTGCTTTCGTTCAGAATCCAAAGCTTCTCGACGACGATCTCTACTTCGCCCGAAGGGATATCCGGATTGATCGTGTCGGCATCGCGGAGCACGACCCGGCCTTCGACGGCGATCACGAACTCGCTACGAAGGATCCCGGCCTTCGCATGGACGGCGGAGAAGGCTTCGTCGGAGTGAAAGACGAGTTGCGTAACGCCTTCGCGGTCGCGGAGGTGGATGAAGATCACCCCGCCGAGGTCGCGGCGGCGATGCACCCAACCCATCAGAAGCGAGCGGGAGCCGGCGTCGGAGGCGCGCAATTGCCCGCAGGAGTGCGTGCGGCGAAGCTCTCCCAGGAAATCCAAAGGTACTTGTTCAGGCATGGAATGAGATGAAACGAGGCGTGGAGCCCCGAAAACAGGCTATCTTGATAGTTTCGCAGATTGATATGGGACGTGCACGGACAGTCGTCGTTTTCGTAATGAGTTTGGCAGCTTGGGGCCAGCGCCCCCAAGGCGACGTCGAGTTCTTTGGGCATCAGGACCTCGACGAAGCCAAGCTCCGCGCCGCTATCGTCGAACCCAACTGGTCACCCGAGAGTGTCCGCACGGCACTTGCCGCAGTCGGCGTTCAAACCACCAACGTGGCCATCGTCTGCTGCGACGAAGACCGGAGGAACGTCCTATTTGTCGGCATCGACGGAACCTCCTACCGCCCCTTCCCCTACAATCCCGATCCGACGGGCCCCCTCCGCCTGGGTCGGGAGGCGCGACGCCTTGCCGATGCCGCCGATCGGGCCCTCGAGAAGGCAGTGCGTCGCGGAGGCGATGCGGCCAGTGAGGATGATTCCGCCGGCTACGCCCTGTTCAAGGATCCCGCCGCGCGACGCGCGTTTCTCAGAATTCGGCAATTCGCCGTCGACCACGAGTCCGAACTCTTCAGCACGCTCGCTCACTCCGCCCACGTCCGCAGCCGCCAAATCGCCAGCGAATTCCTCGGCTACGCCACCGCCTCACCCACCCAAATCGCCGCCCTCGTCGCCGCCGCCCGCGACCCAGACGGCACCGTCCGGAACAACGCCGCCCGGGCGTTAGGCGTCCTCGCCCGTTCTAACCCCCGCTGGGCAGCCGAGATCCCCGCCGCCCCCTTCGTCGCTATGGTCCGCTCCGGCATCTGGACCGACCGCAATAAAGCCGCCGCCCTGCTCGATCAACTCACCGCGACCCGCGACCCGGCCACGCTTAACATGGTCCGCAACGATGCCGAATCGGCCCTCCTCGAAATGGCTCGGTGGCGGAACGTCGGCTGGTCCTACAACGCCCGCATGGTCCTCGGCCGCCTGCGCGGCATCCCCGAAGCGACCCTCGAACGCCTCGCCGGAACCGGTCCCCTGCCCCTCGTCAACCCGGAAGATTGACTCCATCGGCAGGCTCGGGTCAAACGCCCAGTTTCGATCACGTCCACATTCTGCCGAGACACCGTCGGCCGCGCATCCAATTCGCCCCGCGTCCAGCCCTTGGAGGTTCCATTGCGGCTCCCGATCCAACCGGCGTTCAAGTTCATCCAAGCCCGACGCCACTCCAGGTCAAGGAGACCGAAACCGACCGCCGA
>JANODS010000260.1:0-1127 GCA_031412835.1 Acidobacteriota bacterium
GCAAAGCACTGGCCGTTGCAGTAGAGCCGCTTCGACTGGTAGCCCTCCCGCAGGTTGAAATAGTAGAGAGCCTGGGCCAGCCAAGTCCGACGCAACGGAGGCAACGGGTACTTCTCGGCGTAAGCGATCTCCACTTCGGGGTGCTCCCGCATGGCCTGGCACAGTTCGGTGATCGTCTCCGGATGGATCAAGATATCGGCGTCGGTGAAGAAAATCCAAGGGGCCTTCGCGCGCGCCTGCACGAGCGCCCGCTGCGCCTCCACGATCCCGCCGCGCGTCTGCCAGACGGTCAGATCGTTTTCGTCCGCCAGCAGTGCCGGAGTATGGTCCTCGTTGTCGTTGAGAAGGACATGCAGCTCAAAGCGCAAGCCCAGCGCCGCCTCCGCTCGGTGGACGGACTCCCGCAGCGAGGCTAAGAGAATCCGAATGTTCCGCGCCTCGTTCCGCGCGGTGATGCCGATGGGAATCATCGGCCCAACCCTTCGATCAGACTGGCCGCCCCTCTGGCCCCATCCACCTGATAGCTGGCCGAAAGCTGACTCATCGCGGTCCGGATCGGCCCGTCGGCCAGCAGCGATTCCAGGGCCCCTCGCAGGTCGCTGATGCTCACCGCTCGCAGATCCGTCACCAACCCGATTTGGCTTCGTTTCGCAAAATGGCCTTGGTGGAACTGGTCGTTGCACATCGGCGAAAGCAGCATCGGGACGTTCGTCGCGATTGCTTCCATGAAGGAGTTCGCTCCGCCGTGGGTGACGAAAACCCGCGCCTGCCGCAGCAGCGCCAACTGCGGGGCATAACGGTAAACCCGGCACCCCGGAAACGGCCCCGGGAGGTCCCCCACCGACAGCACCAGCTCGGCTCCCGGATTGGCTGCCACCAACTTTTCGAAGAGTTCCGGCCAGTGGTAGATCTGGCTGCCGAACGACGCGTAGATCACGGGCTGATCGATGGGCAACGGTTCCGTTGGCACCTCGTCTCCCCGCGCCCATAACGGGAACGAGGGGCCGACAAGCTGCACCCCGGCCACCGGCCCACAAAGCGCTTCCGTCGTGAAGGCGATGTTCAGATGGGGCGAGAGACGATCACAGCCGGCGTATTGGCCGGGCGGTCGTGGCAGCGCTCGCGCG
>JANODS010000261.1:0-5481 GCA_031412835.1 Acidobacteriota bacterium
CTACGGCTTCAGCACCAACTTCTTCCGGTACCTCGTCCACTCCGACCCCCAGTGGGACTACAAGACTTTCGACGTCACCCGCGACCTCGCCGCCGCCCAAAAGCTAGCCCCGGCCCTCGACGCGACCAACCCTGACCTCAAAGCCTTCCACGCCCGCGGCGGCAAGCTCATCCTCTATCACGGCTGGTGCGACGCCGCCATCCCGGCCCAGAACGCCATCGACTACTACCAGGCCGTCGTCAAGAAGGTCGGAGCCAAGCGCGCCGCCACCTTCGTCCGCCTTTTTATGGTCCCTGGCGTCCAGCACTGCGGCGGAGGGGTCGGCCCCAACAACTTCGGCCAAGCCGGAGCGCCCCAGGGCGACGCCGCCTCTAACATCGCCGCCGCCCTCGTGCGGTGGGTGGAACAGGGCACCGCCCCCGAGCAGATCATAGCCGCCAAGCCCGGCCGCACCCGCCCCCTCTGCGCCTACCCGAAGGTGGCCCGCTACAAGGGCACCGGCTCCACCGACGAAGCCGCCAACTTCACCTGCACCGCCCCCTAACGCAGCGTCGACGCTGCCTCCGAACCTCCCAACCAAACAGCGACCCGGCAGCCACATCGAGCCGCGCCTCAGCCAACCCGTCGGCCGATCCCGTGACTCCGGACTGTCATCCCGCCACCCGGACCCCGCATCCCGCCGCGCCCTCGGCAAAGCCCATCCACCCACCCATGACTCAGCGCCACGCATAAGCCCTCCGACCCGGCCATCCTACTGCAGCGGCGATCCCTACCGCAGCGTCGAGGCCCAATCCCCCCACGGGCTCTTCGTCTCCCCAATCGGGGCCGTAACCTCGCGGTAGTGCCCCGCCTTCGCCCGCTCGACGTACCTCGCCCCCGGCAGGAACTCATCCCCCGCCCTCTTCAGCATGGCGTCCAGCCGCCGCTCCAGCCGCGTCTGCAGCTCCCGCTGCGCTGACTGGCCCACCAGGTTCCGCTTCTGGAACGGGTCCGTCTTGTTGTCGTACAGCAGCCACGGCCCCATGATCGACCGCACATAGGTATACCGCGGCGTCCGCACCCCCCGGTACTCCGCTATCCCCAACCGCCGCGCCACCGCGAACGACGCCGGCAGATTCAGGAGCCCCGCCGGCTCGGCCTCGTCCCTCTTCGTCCCTCGGATCACCGTCGAGTAGTCCACCCCCTGCACCGATTCCGGCACCGCCAACCCGCTTAGCCCCAGCAACGTCGGCATCACGTCCGGCGCGTCAATCGGCGTCACCGACTCCCGCCGCTTCCGCCCCAATACCCGCGGATAGTGGACCAGGAACGGAACCCGCAGCGACTCGTCCCAAGGCTGCTGCTTGTGGTGCGTCCCGTGGCTCCGCAGCATGTCCCCGTGGTCGGAGGCGAAGACGAAGATCGTGTCCTCCCCGTGGGCGCTATCGGCCACCGCCTGCCGCAACCGCGCCACGCACTCGTCCAGCGCCGCGATGTGGGCGTAGTAGCCCCGCAGGTTCTTTGTCGCCTCCTCAGCCTTGTCCACCGGGACGTTGGCCCGCAGCGCGATCGGCCGGTCCTGGTACATCGCCCGATACTTGTCCGGGGCCGTCCCATAAGGGTCATGCGGCGGTCCCAGCGAGAGCAGCAGGAAGTAGGGGTCGCTCCGCCGCGCCTGCTCCCTCACATAGGCGCAAGCCGCCTCCGTCTGCGCCACCGCGTCGTAGCCATCCCAATACCGCGCCGTCCGATCGCCCCCGGCGTAGTACAGGCTCTTGTTGTAGGCGTGGGTACACTCGCAGCCCTGCCACATCCCGAACCCAAACCGCGACGCCTCCGGCACGAAACCCAGCCGCCGCTCCGCCTTCCCCTCCGGGCTCCCGAAGATGTGCCACTTGCCGATGTAGCCCGTCGCATACCCGGCCTTCCGAAAGCTCTCCCCCAGCGTCGCCCCGTTCGGCCGTAGCTCCACGTCGTTCACCACGACCCCATGCCGGACCGCATACTGGCCCGTCATCAGCGAGCCCCGATACGGGCTACAAACCGGGAACCCGGAGATAGCATGGGTGAAGTCAAAGGACTCCCGCGCCAGCGCGTCTATGGCCGGGGTATGGGCGTTCGCATCCCCCCGGTACCCCAAAGCCTGCGCCCGCCATTGGTCCACCAGCACGAACACGATGTTGGGCCGCCGCACGGCGTTCCCGTAGGCCGTTGCCGCCAGGAATCCGCGCCGCGATAGCATCAGGTAAGGATCTCCTTGATCACCCGGCCATGCACCTCGGTCAGCCGCTCTCGCCGCCCTTGATGGAGATAGCTGAGCCGGTCCTGGTCCAGCCCCATCTGGTGGATCAAGGTCGCGTGCAGGTCTCGGAAATGCACCGGGTCCACCGTCGCCTTCAAGCCGATATCGTCCGTCGCGCCGTAGGCCAGCCCGCCCTTGAAACCGCCGCCCGCGGTCCACATCGTGAAGCCCGTATTGTGGTGGTCCCGCCCGTTGCCGCGCTCTGATTCGGGCGACCGGCCGAACTCGCCGCCCCATAGAACAATGGTCGAATCCAGCAGCCCGCGCCGCTTCAAATCGGTCACCAGCGCCGCCGTCGGCTGGTCCGTCAGGCTGGCCATCCGCAGGTGGTTCTTCTCAATGTCGTTGTGGGCGTCCCACTCGGTATCCGCCCCGCCGCCGCCCGCCACGACGCAGATGAACCGGACCCCTTTCTCCACTAATCGCCGGGCGAGAAGGCACCGCCGGCCGTAGTCGTCCGTCGCCGCCTTACCCACTCCGTAAAGGTCCCGCGTCTCCTGCGTCTCCGTCGAGAGGTCGAAGATCTCCGGGGCCTCGGTCTGCATCCGGAACGCCGTATCGTAGGCCGAGATGCGCGCCGCGAACTCGGCGTCCTCGCCTAGCAGGTTGGCCTCGTTCAGTTGCCGTATGAAGTCCACAGTCTTCCGTCGCCGGTCCATCGTGATCCCCTTCGGCACCTCCAAGTTCAGCACCGGACGCTTGCCCGCCCGGAACATGGTCGGCTGGAAGACGGCAGGCAAGAACCCGTTGGTGTACATCGGCTGGCCCGCCTCCGGCGCTCCATTCGGGTCCGGCATGACGACGTAGGCCGGCAACGACTGGGACTCCGAGCCGAGCCCGTAAGTGAACCAGCTCCCCATCGCCGGAAACCCTGGGATCACCCGGCCCGACATCAGTTGGTACTGGGCCGCGGAGTGGACCACCATGTCCCCGTGCATCGACCGCAGGACGCAGAGGTCATCGGCGATCTTGGCCTGGTGCGGCAGCAGGTCCGATACCTCCAAGCCCGACTTGCCGTACCGCGCGAACGTCCGCTTCGTCCCCAGGATCCGGGAGTTCTGGTTCACGTTCTGGTACTCGACCTTGCCGAAGGTGTCCGGCCGCTTCTGGCCGTGTAGCTGGTTCAGCAATGGCTTCGGGTCGAAGGTTTCGAGGTGCGAAGGACCACCGGCCTGGAACAGGAAGATGATCGACTTGGCCTTGGCCTCGAAGTGCGGCGGACGCGCCGCCAGCGGGTTCAGACGCTTCGCGTCCTGGGCCAGCAGCGAGGCGTAGCTCATCGCGCCGAACCCGCAGAAACACTGGGTCAGGAACTCTCGGCGGTTGCGGGCGTAGCGGGTATGTTCAGGCATCTCTAGTCCACGTACAGGAAGGCGTTGGAGTTAAACAGGCTCAGGGCGAACTCGGTCGCCGCGACGGGGTCTGGGTCATCCAGATACTTCTTCGACAGCGCCCGCTCTTTCGGGTTCGGCAACCGGCCGGTCGCGAGCATCCAGGCCTCGTCGATCCGCTCGCCCTTCAGGCGTCCGGCGAAAGAGACGGCCAGGTCGTTCGACAAGGTCCCGTTCAGCAGTTCGAGCGCCTGCGGCGCATGGGTCGATTGGTCCCGGCGGGCGCAGGAGAGCAGGGTGTCCGGCGAGTCGAAGACCTGGTTGAAGGGCAGGATCAGGTTCCGCTTGTAGATCAGGTAAATGGTCCGCCGGTCGTGCTCCGAGCGGTCCCGCGTGGTCGCCCAATACTGGGGCCGCTTCAGGTCTTTGATCAGCTCGGGGTCGATCTTCACCATCACGCTGGGCCCACCCGCCTTGGGGTTCAAACGGCCGGAGACGGCCAGCATTGTGTCCCGAATCTCTTCGGCCGCCAGCCGTCTTCGGTTGGCCTTCCACAGCAGCTTATTCTCCGGGTCCTGGGCCGCTCCCAGCGTTCCCTGGCTCGACTGGCGATAGGCGCTCGACAGCATCAGGGTCCGGTGCAACGGCTTCATTTGCCAGCCGCCCTTGACGTATTCGTTGGCCAGCCAGTCGAGCAGTTCGGGGTTGGTTGGCCGCGCCCCCATCTTGCCGAAGTCGTTCGGCGTCGAGACGATGGGCCGTCCGAAGTGGAATCCCCAAATCCGGTTCACCATCACCCGGGCGGTCAACGGATTGGCCGGATCGGTGATCCAGTTGGCGAGCCGAACCCGCGGGGTCGTCGCATCAAGCGGCAACTCCTCGGCCCCGTCGGCGAGCAAGACGCCGGGCGGTCGCATGCCCACCTTCGGCCCTTTGTTCCGGTAGTCGCCCGCCGCGAGAAGATGGATCGGGGTCATGTCCTTGGGCTCGTTGCGGACGGCATACATCGCCGTCAGCGGGGCCGGGACCTTCTCGTCGAGCGCTTCGAGCTGAGTCAGGATCTTACCCTTCTCCTCCTCGGTCGCCTTCCGCATGGCGAACCGGAGCTTCTTCATTTCGCTGTCGAGCGGCTCCATCGCGGCCTTGTACTTGGCCTGCTCCTCGGGGCTGGCGACGATCACGTCGTTCGAGTGGGTTTGGGCGAAGTAGCCCTGCAGGCGGTAGTAGTCGGACTGGCGGATCGGGTCGAACTTATGGTCGTGGCAGCGGGCGCAGCCCATGGTCATGCCGAGCATGGCGGCCCCGACGATGTTGGCCATCTCGGTGAGCACCTCGGTCCGCGAACTGGCCACGTCCTGGTTGCCCTGGTTCTTGCGGAGCGGACCCAGGCGGTTGAAGCCGCTGGCGACGAGGAGGGTATCATCCTTAGGGTCGATCTCGTCTCCGGCTAACTGCTCCTTGAGGAACCGGTCGTAGGGCTTGTCGGCGTTGAAGCTGGCGATGACGTAGTCCCGGAAGCGGTAGGCGTCGGGGCGATGGGTGTCGTACTCGTAGCCGTCGGACTCGGCGAAGCGGACGACGTCCAGCCAATGCCGAGCCCACTGCTCGCCGTAGCGCGGCGAGGCCAAGAGCCGGTCAACCAGGCGCTCGTAGGCGTGGGGGGCCTTATCGTTGACGAACGCGGAGATCTCTTCCGGCGTCGGCGGCAGGCCATGCAGGTCGTAGGTAACGCGGCGGACGAGCGTGGCGCGGTCGGCTTCGGCGGCGGGCTTGAGGCCGGCCTTTTGCAAGCCGGCGAGGATGAAAGCGTCGACGGGGCCGCGAATCCAGGGATCCCTCAGCGCGGGCGGTACGACGTCTTTGCGCGGC
>JANODS010000262.1:0-4014 GCA_031412835.1 Acidobacteriota bacterium
AACGAATCGAACCCGAGTTTGCAGGCGGCGGCGTTTGGGGTGTTGGCGGATCCGGGGGCGTTGAGCGCGGGATTTACGAGTGGCTTGCAAGAGTTCGTGAAGGGCGGGGGGAGCTTGTTGATTGCGGTGGGGCCGAATACGGCGGTGGCGAATCAGGTGCCGGTGAGCGGGTTGACGCTGGGTGGATCCCGGCTGTCGGATCGGACGCGCGAGCTGTTCCAGACGATTGCGCAGCGGGAGCAGTCGCATCCGGTGATTGAGAAGGCGATTGGGTTGGAGACGGTGAAGTTCTATCAGTTGGCGCAGATTGAGGCGGGGAAGGCGAAGGTGTTGGCGAAGACGGCGTCGGGGCAACCGGTATTGTTGGAGCAGCAGATGGGCGAGGGGCGAATATTGATTTTGGCTTCCGGGTTGGACAATTTGGGGAACAATTTACCGATTCATCCGGCGTTTCTACCGTTTGTGGAGCGGACGGCGCAGTATTTGAGTCGGCAGGAAGAGTCGGCGCAGGCTGTGGTGGTGGGGGAGACGATTGAGCTGCGGGCGGCGACGGATCGGGCGGTGACGGTGGAGGTGCTGGATGCCAGCGGGAACCGGGCGCTGAGCTTGGACCAAGCGGCGAAAGCGACGAGCTATCAACCGCCGACGGAAGGGTTTTACGAGGTGCGGCGCAACAGTGGCCGCCAGACGCTGGTGGCGGCGAACGCGGACCGGCGGGAGTCTGACTTTGAACGTCTCGAGGCCGAGACGCTCGCGCTGTGGAAGGCTACGGGAACCCCGGATGCCGTGGCTGGTGACGCTGCCGCGCCAGCGGGCCAGAAGCGCGAACCGTGGCCGTTATGGCCGTATTTATTGTTTTTGCTCGCTGCGATAACCATCGCTGAATCCATCTACGCCGCGCGTTACATGACGCGTGAGGAGGCCACATGAGTGCATTAGAACTGCTTGATCAATACTTGCGTCAATTGGAGAGTCGTCTCCGGCTGGCGGCGTGGACACGAGGTGCCGCGGTGGCGGCGGTGGCGGCGTTGTCTGCTACGGTGCTGCTGGTCCTGGTAGCAAACTACTTTGCATTTGCGGATACGGTGATGGGTGTGGCGCGGTTCTTGTTGTTTTTGACGCTGGCGCTGGCGGTGGCGTTTGGGATTGTGATTCCGCTGTTGCGGATCAATCGGCGACGGACGGCGACGGAGGCCGAGAGCGTGTTTCCGGAATTTAAGGAACGGTTGTTGACGTTCATAGAACGGCGGGAGAAGGACGACCCGTTTTTGGAGTTGGTGGCGGCGGATGCGCTGCCGGTGGCGGAGCGGGCGAACCAGGCGGCGCTGGTTTCGACGGCGCGGTTGGCGGCTTTTTGCACGGCGGCGGTGATGGGTGTGGGGATTCTGTTTTGGTTGATTCAGGCGGGGCCGGGGTTTTTAGGGCACGGGGCGAGCTTGTTGTGGATGGGTGCGTCGCGGGACGGGGGGACCTCGCCGTTTTATGAAGTGCTGGTGAAGCCGGGGAATAAGAGTGTCCGCAAGCGGAGCGATGTGTTGGTTTCGGCGCAAGTTACTGGGTTTGCTCCTTCGCAGGTGCGGTTATTTGCGCGGTTTGGGGCGGCGACGCAGTGGGAGCAATCCCCGATGCAGCCGCAGTTACAGGGGACGGGGTTTGAGTTTTTGTTTGCGGGGCTGCCGGATTCGGTGGAGTACTATGTCGCGGCGGGGGCGGTGAAGAGCCCGGTGTATAAGTTGACGGCGTTGGATTTGCCGGGGGTTAAGCGGATTCGGGTGACTTACACGTATCCAAAGTCGTTGGGGATTCCGAATATGACCGAGGAGAACGGGGGAGACCTGCGGGCGTTGATTGGGACCGAGGCGCTGGTGGAGGTGGAGTTCGACAAGCCGATGGCGAAGGGGTTGCTGTCGATTGATAACGAGAAACAGGTGGCGTTGACGCCGACGACGGGGAACTGGGCGACGGCGAAATTGACGATTGAAAAAGACGGAGTTTATAACGTGTCCGCTTTGGAGCCGTCAGAGGTCGTTCGGTTGAGCGACGACTATTTCATTGAGGCGCGGAAGGACGAAGAGGCGACGCTGAAGATTCGGAAGCCGGGGAAGGACGCGAAGGTGAGCCCGCTGGAAGAGGTGCCGATTGAGGTGGAGGCATCGGATGACTTTGGTTTGCGGGACGTGAAGCTGATGTATTCGGTGAACGGCGGGGCGGAGAAGTCGGTGAACATGTTGACGCAGCCGAATGCGAAGACGGCTAGTGGGCGGACGGTGTTGGCTTTGGAGGACTTCAAGCTAGTTCCGGGCGACATTGTGAGCCTTTGGGCGACGGCGAAAGATGCGAGTAAGACGACGCAGACGGATATGTACTTCTTGGAGGCGCAAGCTTACGAGAAAGAGTATTCGCAGAGTCAGCAGGCGGGCGGTGGGGGCGGTGGTGGAGAGCAGGAAGACAACAACGTTACGAAGCGGCAGAAGGAGATTATCGCGGCGACTTGGAACCAGTTGCGGAACCGGTTTGCGGAGCCGAAGCGAACGGCGGAGAACGCGCGGTTTTTGAGTGAGACGCAGAGCAAGTTGAAGGAGCAGGCGAAGAACTTGGCGACGCGGATGAACCGGCGAGAGCTGTCGGGATCGAACGAGGAGTTTAAGAAATTTGAGAAGGACGTAAACGCGGCGGTGGCGGCGATGGACGTGGCGGCTGGGAAGTTGAAGGCGCAGGGGTTTAAGGATGCGTTGCCGCATGAGCAGCAGGCGTTGCAGCATTTGATGCGGGCGGAGAGCATTTTCAAACAGATTCAGGTGGCGATGGGGCAGAAGGGTGGTGGTGGTGGCGGGGGGGGAGGCGCGGCGCGGGATTTGGAGAATTTATTCGATTTGGAGCTGGATACCGAGAAGAACCAGTACGAAACGAACCAGAGCCAGCAGTCGGCTGAGCAGAAGGCGAAGGAAGTGGACGAGGCGATGCAGCGGTTGGAGCAGTTGGCGCGGCGGCAGCAGGAGTTGGCGCAGCAGCAGCAGAAGCAGCAGGCGAGCTTTCAGCAGAAGTGGCAGCAGGAGCAGTTGAAGCGGGAGGCGGAGGAGCTGAAGAAGAAGATGGAGCAGTTGGCTCGGGGGGAGCAGCAGCAGGGGCAGCAGGGACAAAAGGGACAGCAAGGTCAGCAGGGTAAGGAGGGGCAGCAAGGGCAACAGGGCCAGTCGGGTCAGCAAGGGCAACAAGGACAACAGGCTCAACAGCAGGGGCAGCAGGGGTCGAATTCCCGGCCGCGTTTGCTGAATGGCCAAGAAGGGCAGCCACCACCGAGTTCGCCTAGTTCGCGATTGAAGCAGATGGCCGGGCAGCAGGTGCCTCAGGATCCTCGTTTGAAGGAGGCGATTGACCGGTTGGAGCAGGCGACGCGGAATATGGATCGGCAGGATCAGCAACAGCGGGCGGCCGAACAGTTGCGGGAGGCGGGTAGCCAACTGCGCGGGATGCGGCAGGAGCAGTCGACGGGTTCGATGGGCGATATTGCGCAGCGGACGAAGTCGTTGGCGGAGCGGCAGCAGGCGCTGTCGGACCAGATTCAGAAGGAGTTTGGGACTAAGCCGGGGCAACAGTCTCAGCAAGGGCAGAAGATGGACATCCAGCGGCAGATGGGGCAGACCAAGCAGCAGATGGGGGAGCAGATCGCGCAATTGGAGCGGGATATGCAGCGGGCGGTGGGTGAGATGCAGGGCTCGAATAAAGAGGCTTCTCGGAAGTTGCGGGAGGCGCTGGGGCAAATGCAGCAGGATCAGGTGGGGATTCGGATGAAGTACGGGGCGCAGTATTTTAATCAGGGAATGGCTCCGTTTTTGGGTCAGCGCGAGGAGTCGTTGGCGAAGGATATGCAGAAGCTGCGGGAGAAGATTGAGGGGGCGCAGCAGGCGATGGATAAGACGGGGCAGCAGGGTTCGAAGATGGAGCAGGGGTTGGCGGGGGTGGAGCGGTTGCGGGAGCAGGTTCGGCAGATGACGGGGCAGGGTCAGCGGCGGC
>JANODS010000263.1:0-1386 GCA_031412835.1 Acidobacteriota bacterium
GGCCGACTGGTGGGCCGAACACCAAGCAAAATAGAAGCATGGATCTTCGTCCTTATTCGTCGGCCGACCGTGCTGCTTGCATGGCACTGTGCGGCCCTTTCTCGGTGCCCGCTCACTTCGTGGTGATGGAACATGAGGGCACCGTGGTTGGCTGTGGTGGCTATACGGCGGATGGCGAACTTGTGCTGGGCACCATTCGTCCCGACCTGCGTCGACAGGGGCTGGGGCGTTTCTTGCTGCTGGCGCGGTTGCGAGAGGTCGCGAAGCTGCCGGGCGTTTCTCATGCGCGGCTGCGGGCGCCGGCCGAGTTCGCTGGCTTCTTCTTGAAGCTGGGTTTCAAGGAGGCCGGACCGGAGGGGGCGATGCAACTTCGGCTGGATGTGTGCCCTTAGGTGACGCCCTCGGGTTCGGTGCTGTAGGCGAGATAGCTGCGCGATTTCAGAACGGCGCGGAGGCGGACGACGGCTTCGCGGACCTCTTCAAAGCTCGTGTAGATGGGGGCTAGGCCAAAGCGGATTAAATCCGGGGCGCGGAAATCCGGGATGACTTGGTGTTGTTCGATGAGGGCTCGGGTGATCCGCCAGGCATCGGGATGGCGGATGGCAACGTGCGAGCCGCGTTGGGAGGGGTCACGAGGGGTTGCGACTTTGGTGCCGAAGGGGGCCAGAAGCTCGTCGTGGAGGGCGATGAGATAAGCGGTGAGTTCGATGGACTTCGCCCGCAAGGCGGGGACGCCGGCTTCGAGGGTGAGGTCGAGGCCGGGCTCCATGGCGAGCATGGAAAGCACCGGCGGGGTGCCGACGAGGAAGCGGTCAATGCCGGGGGCGGGTTCGTAGTCAGCGGCAAAGGCGAAGGGCTTTGCGTGGCCGAACCAGCCGCGGATAGGATTGGCCATTTTGGCTTGCAGATCCTCACGGACATAGAGGAAGGCCGGGGCGCCGGGGCCGCCGTTCAAGTACTTGTAGGTGCAGCCAACGGCTAGGGCGACCTGGCGATTTGTGAGATCGAGCGGAAGGACGCCGACGGCGTGGCTGACGTCCCATAGTTCGAAGCCACCGCGGTCGAGATCCGCCAAAGCGCCGCTGCGGAAATCGACGGCATTGACGAGTCGCAGTTCGCCGTTGGCGCTTCGCCGATCTCTGACGACGTAGAGATCCGAAGGGAAATCCGTGGCCGCGGTTTCGACGGTTCGGCCGGTCGCTTCGACGAGCTTGAAGAGATTGACGGAAGTGGAATCGCAGACGACCACTTCGTGCGGGCGGGCTCCAATAATGGTCGCGACCTTCACTCCGAGGCGTCGCGAAAGCGTGTACCAGCCGTCGTTCCAACCCCGAATGAGCCGCCTGCCCCACTGTTCTTCGATCGCGTCATGGAGCAGTCCAATGG
>JANODS010000264.1:0-2592 GCA_031412835.1 Acidobacteriota bacterium
CCCAACTCGATCCGTTCATCCCCGGCGGGGCAACGATTAGCGACCCCGCATAACTGGAAACCTCGGAAGCGAGCGCATAGGTGGTCTTCGGCAGCAAAACTCCCGCCCGGCGATAAACGTCATTGAGCCGCTCCACCGACCCATGCGTATAGATCGGTCCGATCTCCGCATCCACCCCGCTCAACAGCCGCTGAGCTTTACCGAGCGAGTAGGCGTAGAGCACACTCGCGCGCTTTTCAGCGGCATTGGCCCGCCACCACTCGTTCACTTGGGCGAAGACCTCGGCGGTGGGGAGCCACCGATAGATCGGCAGGGCGAAAGTCGCCTCCGTCACGAAGCCGTTGCACCGGACCGGCTGAAACGCAGCGCAGGTCGCGTCGGGCTCCACTTTGTAGTCCCCGGAAACGACCCACGAATACCCCCGGCTTTCCACCTTCACCTGGGCTGAGCCCAGAATATGCCCCGCCGGATACAACGTAACGTTCACTCCGTCAAAACGGACCGTCTCGCCGTACGCCACGCCTTGGATGGAAGTCTGCTGTCCTAAGCGGGTGTGCAAGATTTCGACAGCGTCGTTGCAGCACAGATACGACTTTGAACCGACGCGCGCATGGTCGGCGTGCCCGTGCGTAATGATGGCTCGATCCACGCCTTTCCAGGGATCAATGTAAAAATCCCCCAGCGGGCAGTAAAGCCCAGAGGGCCGCAGTTCTAGCAGAGACACTGATGATTAGGATGTTGATCGGCGGCGGTAGGTTTCAGAGAGTAAACCCTTGGCGTCAGCGATCAGCCAATAGCAAATGCATAAGCTCCGTATGCTCCGATGCTTGCATCGCCGGACTCGACGTCAGGGTGCTGAACAGGTCCAGCACGTCCGAGCTTCCGGCGTAGCGCGGAAACTCTCCACCGCCCGGAACGATTCCGGTCGCAAGCGACCGACCGCGCCGCCCTCGCCATGGCGGCCTGTGCCGCGGCCCTAATCCTCGCTCTTCTCCCCTTCCAGCAGGCGCATCCCTTCAAAGGCTCCCGGCCCGATCAGCCCGGCACTGGAATAGATGAACAGCTTATCCCGGCTGTCGGTGATATCCAAATTGCGCATGGTAAGTTGGCCGATGCGGTCCAGCGGGCTAAACTCGCCCTTGCCGCTCTCCATGGTCAAGCGTTCCGGCTTGTAGGTCAGGTTCGGGCTCTTGGTATCGAGGATGGAGTAGTCGTTCCCGCGGCGGAGTTCAATGGATACCTCGCCCGTGGCGGCCTTGGCTACCCAACGTTGCAGGGTTTCACGCAGCATCATGGCTTGGGGATCAAACCAACGCCCTTCGTACAGCAGGCGGCCGAGACGGCGACCGAGGGTGTGGTACTGCTCCAGCGTGCCTTCGTTGTGGATGCCGGAGAGGAGTCGCTCGTAGGCGATGAAGAGCAGCGCCATGGCGGGAGCTTCGTAGATACCGCGGCTTTTCGCCTCAATGATCCGGTTCTCGATCTGATCACTCATGCCGAGGCCGTGTCGGCCGCCGATACGGTTGGCTTCCAGCACCAGCTCCACTGGATCGTCAAAACGTTGGCCGTTGAGAGCGACGGGCAGACCTTCGTGGAATTCCACGGTGACCGTTTCCGCCTTCACGACAACGTCTTCCTTCCAGAACGCGACCCCCATGATGGGCTCGACGATCTTGATGCCGGCGTTGAGGAATTCCAGATCCTTCGCCTCGTGCGTCGCCCCCCAAATGTTGGAGTCGGTGGAGTACGCCTTCTCCTTCGACATCTTGTACCCGAGGCCAGCTTTCTCAAGTAACTCGGACATCTCTTTGCGGCCACCGAGTTCGTCGATGAAGGTCTGGTCGAGCCAAGGCTTATAGATCTTGAGCTTGGGGTTCACCATCAGGCCGTAGCGATAGAAACGCTCGATATCGTTGCCCTTGTAGGTGCTGCCATCTCCCCAGATATTGACTTCATCTTCCTTCATCGCACCGACGAGCATGGTGCCGGTCACCGCGCGGCCGATCGGCGTCGTGTTGAAGTAAGGCACGCCAGCGGTAGTAATGTGAAACGCACCACACTGCAGCGCGGCCAAGCCTTCGCGAACCAACTGCGGGCGGCAATCGATAAGCCGGGCGAGTTCAGCGCCGCACTCCATGGCGCGCTTCGGAATCTCGTCGTAATCGGGTTCGTCGGGTTGCCCGAGATTGGCGGTGTAGCAGTACGGCACCGCGCCCTTCTGCCGCATCCAATAGATGGCGGCGCTCGTATCTAAGCCGCCCGAAAACGCGATGCCGACCTTGTCCCCGAGAGGGAGGGACTGGAGAATATTGCCCATCTTTTCAGTGTAAAGGTTCTAGGCCAGTGGCCGCACTAATTGGAGCCCGGTAGAACGCAACGGAAGCCAATGTTTGTGCTCGAAAAGCGAGCCGGGAGGCTGATCCATTCATAAGCCAGCGCCGCGCTAATTTCACGGTCGTACGAGCCGCCCTTAATGTACTGCCAAGGCTCCTGAGCCGTAGGAGGGGGATTCAGAGCGGCTTGGAGATTTTCGACGGCAACGGGGCTGGGCGAGTGCGGCCGGTCAACCCACTCCCAAACATTGCCCGCCAT
>JANODS010000265.1:0-2134 GCA_031412835.1 Acidobacteriota bacterium
CCCACGGCACCGCCGCCCTTGTCGCCTTCCCGGAAAACTTTGTTCCCAGCCATAATGCTCGCGGCTTTGGGTACCAATTGGTCGACTCCACTGGGAAAATCGTTAGCGGCGCTCCGTCTCCTCCCACGCAGGCGACTGCCCGGGTCATCGGCGATTCCTGGATGCTACGGGTGTGGGCCGTCGGCTTGCCAGTTTCCGGCGGCAACCTCCTCGGCCCCGGTACCGGGGTGCCATTGGTGGCCGCTGTAATCCTCTCCCTTTGGATATCCGTCTATTTCGTCGCTCGAGCCGTTCGTCGCGAGGCGGCCGTCGCGCGGCTGCAATCCGACTTCGTCGCTGCGGTATCCCACGAATTCCGGTCCCCGCTGACCACCGTCCGCCAACTCGCTGAGATGCTGGAAATGGGACAGGTGCCGAGTGAAGACCGCCGGATGATGTACTATCATCTTCTCGCCAAGGAGGCCAAACGTCTGCAACGACTTGTCGAAACGCTGTTGGATTTCGGCAGAATGGAAGCCGGCGAGCAACGGTACCGGATGGAACAGTTAGACATCGCCAGCCTCGTCCGACGGGTCGAGATCGAGTTCAGCTCCCAGTCACAGGAGAGTGGTCGGCGCGTCGAAATCACCGGACCGAGGAACGAATGCCGTGTCTTGGCCGACCCCGAGGCGCTTACCCTTGCCCTCCGGAACCTCGTCGATAACGCAATCAAATACTCTCCCTGCGACGCGGTCGTCCTCATCGACTGGGCTGAAGCGAACGGTCGCGTCTCGATTCGAGTGGTGGATCGTGGCCCGGGAATCGATGCCGCGGAACGGGAACTGGTCTTCCACAAGTTCGTCCGCGGCCGCGCCGCCGCCGAAAGCAACGTGAAAGGCACCGGTGTTGGACTCGCCATGGTGCGCCAAATCCTCGCAGCTCATGGCGGCGAAGTGCTCCTCGAAAGCGTGCTCGGACAGGGCTGCACATTTACGCTCATTCTGCCGACCCGGAATTAGACATGGCTCACATACTTGTGGTGGAAGACGAACCGGGAATCGCCCTCGCGCTTGAGGACGACCTCACGATGGAAGGCTACCTGGTCGAAACCGTCGGTGATGGCATCCTCGCTGCAAAGAGGGCTCGGGAAGGAAAGTTTGACCTCATCCTTTTGGATGTCATGTTGCCGGGAAAAGACGGCTTCGAAGTGTGTCGCGAACTACGCCGCGCGGGCATTCGGACCCCCATCCTCATGCTCACCGCTCGCGCTCAAGAGGCCGAAAAAGTGCTCGGCCTCGAGCTCGGAGCAGACGACTACGTCACCAAGCCGTTCGGTGTTCGCGAACTCCGGGCGAGAATTGTCGCGCTGCTCCGCCGCAGCCAGCCGCTCCCGCAGCGGGTTGTGCGGATCGGCGAAGCCGAGGTCGATTTTGACCGCGGCGAAATTAGTCAAGGCACTGAAACGAAAGCTCTGACACCGATCGAGTTCAGGCTCCTGGAACTGTTCGTCAAAAACCGTGGCCATATCCTGTCTCGCCAGCAACTCATCGATGGAGCCTGGGGACCAAACACCATCGTCTCGGATCGGGTCGTCGACAATCACATCGGCAACCTCCGCAAAAAGTTCGAACCGGATCCTGACAAGCCGCGTTACCTGCGCAACCTCCGCGGACTGGGGTACCGCTTTGATGGATGAAACCTTACGCGAATCTGACTCACACTCGGACGGAAATCCCGGATTCAGCCTCTATTCTGACTTCCAGGAGGCAGTATGAAACGAATCGTAACGTTCTGGATCGCAATGGTTTTGGTGGATGGCACCGTTCCGCTATCCGCCCAAACGCCCGCCCAGGCGGAGAAAGCGCTGGAGAGCGCACGCCACAAAGATGTGGTTGATGGGGACTTGAAGGGAGCCATCGATCAGTACCGAAAGATCGTCAAGCAGTTTGACAAACAGCCGGAGATCGCCGCCCGGGCCCTTTATCAGCTCGGCCAGTGCCAGGAGAAATTAGGACAGCTCGAAGCTCGCCAGTCGTATGAACGAATTGTCCGCGAATACCCCACCGCGTCCCAGTACGCCGGGATGGCCCGGAGTCGGCTCGCCGCCCTGGGTGGCGCGCCCGCCGGCGAAGCTCGCTCTCGGCTACTTTGGGAC
>JANODS010000266.1:0-4640 GCA_031412835.1 Acidobacteriota bacterium
TGTTCGCCAACTACCAACGGTGTTTGCCCGGCGAGTAGAACGACAACGGACCCATCGTCCTGCGAGAGTGTGTTGTGGTCGGTGAGCTGCGAGAGCCTTTCGAGAGTGCTATGCAGACGAGCGTCCAGCCCGGCGTCGGTAACGTTTCGAAAGTTGCTCCGGCGCTCGACGTTGATCGCTGAGAGTTCACCCGCCAGTTGGTTGATCTCATTGACGGTATTGGTCAACTCGGTTCCAGCCCGAGCGGTCAGGGTGCCGAATTCGTTGGCGGCTTGATTGAAGCTCGTAGCCACCGCTTGCGAGCGGTCGAGCACGGTCTGGCGGGCCTGCGTCGAGTTTGGCGAGATCGCCAACTGGGCGGCGCTGCTATAGAAATTATCGAGAGCGGCGGGAATGCCACTATTGGCGGTGACTGGGACCGCGGACTCGATCGCTCTGAAGCTAACGAGCGACTGCTCGGAGTATCCGGCGGAGGATTGCCGTTGCCATACAGCTTTTTCGAGGAATGGATTTCTTCCGGATTGAAGCGGTGCCGAGGTAATCCCTCCGGAAGTCGATTCCGTGTCGGGATTGAAGCGATTCGCGAGAGTCGCTTGGTCGAGCCGGGCGTAATTCGGGGTTGACGCATTCAAGATGTTGTTTTGGGCAACCGTCACTTGACGCTGCATCACCCGCATCGCCTCGGCGGTGGAGAACATGGCCGTGGAGATACTTCCCATGCTAGCCGTCCAACCTGACGTTGTGCAGGTCGAGCTCGGCGGCTTTCTCTTGGCCGGTACTGCCGTAGGAATCGGCGGGAGGCACGAGGCCTTCCGACCAACCTTTGCAATAGGCCAGCCCTTGTCGTGTCAAGACGTGGGCCAATCGTAGCTGCTCCTGAAAGGAGAGTAACGCGCGCTCGGTTGCTCGCTGTTGTCCGGGTTCCAGCTTCTTGCCGCCATGAAGTTCCTCGGTTAAGCTACTGAGAGCGCAAAGCGCGGTCTCGAGATGGAGCAGGGCCGAAGTGGTTTCAATGTGGGACAGATCCTGAATGGCCGGTTCCAAATCGGGAATCGGTTTCGGAGTGGAACGATCTTGCGGCTCCATGGTTATCTCCTAGAGTTCGTCTAGCGGCGGCTGGGTTCGATTGCGCGATAGGGGTTATTTGCCACTGTTGCCCTCTGTTTTCCCGGCGTCAAGAGTCTCATCGACCAATGAGCTGGCGATTTGATTCGCATCGACCTTATATGTTCCGGCTTCGTACTGGCTGGAGAGCTTTTTCAAGTAGGCGGCGCGGTCCGGTGATTCGGTAATGGCGTCTTGAAGGATGTTGGCGAGACTGGACAGGCTTACTTCATCCGACCCGGAAGCCGTTGTATTGATTGATGTTTTCGCTGCGCTGGCGGCTTGTGTGCCTTCCGCTTCCTGCGCCCGTTGTGTCGACTGATTCTGATAGGTCGCGGCAGCCTGCGAGCTGGAGTAGAGATCGTTGATTTTCATTGTTCACCTCGAAGCAGAAACCTAGTTCGTCCTAATAGCCGTATCGGAAGGATTTCACGAAAGCTTAAGGTTTTTTTCGGCAGAACTAAACGGGAGGGGCATCCGTATGATGGGTAGTAGGTTTTCATGACGCGATCTCTCTTCATCTTCTTTTTGTGTACGGCCACCGTTGGGGCGGCGACTATTCCTAAGCACGTGACGTTCCATAAGGATGTGGTGCCGATTTTGCAGCGGAATTGCCAGAGTTGCCATCGGGAGGGAGAGGCGGCACCCATGTCGCTTCTGTCTTACAAGAGCACGCGTCCTTTTGCAAAGGCGATTAAGGAGGCGGTGGTTGCGCGTCGGATGCCGCCTTGGCCGGCGGATCCGCATTTTGGGAAGTTTGCGAATGATCGGTCAATGCGGCAGGACGAGATTGATATGTTGGTCGCGTGGGCGGATACGGGGGCGAAAGAGGGAAGTGCGAAAGACGCGCCGACGGCGGTGACGTTTCTGGAGGGCTGGAACATCGGCAAGCCGGACGTTGTGTTGGAGATGGCAAAGCCGATCACGGTGCCGGCCAAAGGCACGATTGAATACACTTATTACATCATCCCTGTTGGAAACAAGGAGGATGTGTGGGTGGAGCAGGCCGAGGTACGCCCGGGTAACCGCGCGGTTCTGCACCACGTGATTGCGTTTGTGCGGCAGCCGGGGAACCGATGGTTGAAGGACGCCAAACCGGGCGAGGCGTATGTTCCACCGGTGGTGGTGGATTCCAAGGGTCGGGAGCGGCGGGAGAATGTATTTGGCGGGCAGTGGCTGACGGCGTATTCGCCCGGAATGCCGCCGCGGCTGCTGGAGCCGGGCAAGGCGCGACTGGTTCCGGCGGGTTCGGACATCGTTCTGCAAATGCATTACACGGCCAATGGGAAAGAGCAGACGGATGCGACCAAGGTAGGACTCGTTTTCGCAAAACAGCCGCCGAAAGAACGAATCTTAACTTTAGCGGCGGAGAATTCCCGATTTGAAATCCCCGCTCATGCCGCCGACTACGAAGTGAAGGGCGAGGTGACCCTTTATGAAGAGTTCAAGCTTTCCTCGTTATTGCCGCATATGCACTTGCGGGGGAAGGACTTTGAATTCAAGGCGACTTATCCGACCGGCGAGAGCGAGGTTTTGCTGAAGGTTCCACGGTATGACTTTGCTTGGCAACTGATTTACGAGCCGGCTGGGGAGAAGGTAATGCCGAAGGGGACGAAGATCCAGGTGACGGCGCACTTTGATAACTCGGCGAACAACAAGGCCAATCCTGACCCGACGAAGGCGGTGCGCTTTGGGGAGCAGAGCTGGGAGGAGATGATGATTGGGTTCTTTGATGTCGCGGTGAAGCCGGGCGTTACGGAGCGGGATCTGATGCAGCCGCCGAAGAAGAAGACTACGGGTGATTAGAATCTATTGGTTGGTCTTTGGAGCGGCTCTGTCTACCAACCTGACTTGGGGCCATGACCCGATCTCGACGAAGTTGACCTGGACGCGGGAGATCTCCCGCATCTTCGAAAAGCGATGCGTGGGGTGCCATCAGGAAGCTGGGGCCGCTCCGATAGCGTTCGATCAGTATTCCGCAGTGAAGCCGTGGGCGGTGGCGATCAAGGAGGCCGTGCTGGTTCGCCAGATGCCGCCGTGGCCGGCGGCGAAGGGATATGGCGAGTTTTCGAACGACTATTCGTTAACTCAGGAAGAGATCGTGCGGATCGCGGAATGGGTGGAGGGGGGAGCGCCGGAAGGGGATCCGGCGTTTCTGAAGCCGCGGAACTTTTCGATTACTCGTTGGCGGACTGGTTCCGCGCCGACGGGCCGAACGATGGTGGTGAAAGCGGGTACAGTGCTTCCCAAGGCGGTTACGGCGAGAGCGGTGCGCGTCGACCGACCGGGAAAATTGTGGGTGGGTGCCGTGCCGCTGGTCTGGGGGCTTCGCCGCGACGCGCAATGGCTTTTTCCGCGGGAACCGCTTCGGTTGGAAGCGGGGTCGGTGGTGGAGGGTTCAGGGATGGCGACTATACTGCTGGGGCCGGAGTGATCTATTTTGCCTTAGGGTCGGCCCATTTTTTGTAATTGTCGGCTAGTTTGGCAGTTTCGGCGTCGCCGGGGTGGATGACGAGGCGATAGCGGAAGCGGAGCTTTTCTCCAACGGCCAGCTTCATCTCGCCATTCTTCGTTTTGTCGTTTTCGAAGTCATGGACGCCAAAGGGGTTGGCAGCGAAGAGTCCGTAGGAGCGCGAGTGCCAATAGGTGGGGTGGCGGGGGTTGGTAGGGTGATCGAAGATGGCGACACCGAGGGCTTCGCCGCCGACGGTGCCGGCGTAGTCAACCCAGGGCGAACGTTTGCCCCATACCGCTTTTTCGCCGATTTTCCCATCGGCCGTGCGCATTTTTCCAGTGTGTTTTTCTTCGAGGTCGGTGGTGAGGCGGATGGCGAACATGCCTTCCTTCGTATCGCCGAAGGTGACGGGAGCGGCGGCGGTGAGGGTAATGTCGAAATCGATCCAGCGTTCGGTGGGATGGGAATAGAAGGTCATGGTGCGGACTTCGTCGAGGAGGGTCGAGCCTTTGAGGTCTTGCCAGGCGAAGTTGGCCCCGATGGTTCCTTTCTTTTTGCCGCTATCGACGGCGGTGATCCGGCGGGTGATCACGACGCCCCGCCCGTTGGTTCCGGCCCCTTTCTGTTTCTTTTCGTTGGCCCAGAAATCGATTTCATTCACGAGTCCGTGAGTGAACCAGAGGCCGCGATGGTGGGGGTGGTCTTTGGCTTCGCCTTCGACGACATCCATGGGGAACGAGCGCGAGACGCTCTTGCCGCCTGCCGTGCGCAGCGGGTGGAGGTAGGGCTTCGGGACATCGGTGCCGATGAAGAACTCCGTGAAGGGTTTGCCATCGATTTCGACCGAGATACGATCTGTAGTTTGCTTCAACTTTACTTGCGCAAAGGAGGCTGCCGAGAGGGCAAAGGCGAGAAGACCAAGTCGGAAATACATCACCGTCATTGGAACACAGGTGGGGACGGGATTGTGGGTGGAGGCCGTGGCGAAGGATGCGTTGACGGCCGGGGCTCTGTAACGGGCTAGGCCGATACAGCAACGCAGAAGCGATATGATCGAACGATGACCCGGCGATCTCTCCTC
>JANODS010000267.1:0-1021 GCA_031412835.1 Acidobacteriota bacterium
ATTGGCCACCAGACGCCGCTGCCTTCGTTCGAGTTAGGGATTGATGCGCCGCGGACGGGGATTGACACGGCTGGCGGTGGGTTTCCGCGGGCGCTGGGTTCGTTTCTGTCGTGGGCGGATCCGAGGACGCCCGTGCCGAAAGAGATTGTGCCGCAGTTGGCGTTTGACCGATTGTTTCGGAATAAGCGGCGGCCGGTGGTGTCGGGAGTGAATCCGCAGTCGCCGGAGATGTTGGGTTCGTTGCAGCGGGACGAGACTTCCGTGTTGGATTTGGTGCGGGAGCAGGCGCGGGCTTTGCGGGCGAAGGGGAGCCGAGGCGACCAGGCGCGGTTGGACGAGTATTTTGAATCGGTGCGGAGCGTGGAACGGCGGTTGGAGGCTTCGATGAAGCCGCAGAAGCGATGGATCAACGAAGGGAAATTTCCGTTGGATCGGCCGGTGGCGGGGATTCCGGATTCGCACTTAGAGCACGTGCGGTTGATGCTGGATATTATGGTGCTGGCGTTTTGGACGGATTCGACGCGGGTGGCGACGATGATGATGGGCGACGCGCAGTCTTCGAAAGATTACTCGTTTTTGCCGGGGGTGAAGGGAAACTTTCACGGGCTATCGCATCATCGCGACATTCCGGAGACGCGGGCGCAGTACGAGGCGATTATCGACTGGAATGTTACGCAGTTGGGTTACTTACTCAATAAGATGAAGGACCTGAAAGAGGGCGACGGATCGTTGTTGGATCATTCGATGGTGCTGTATGGCTCGTCGTTGAAGTGCGGGAATCGGCACTTGGAGGAGAATTTGCCGCTTTTGTTGGCAGGGCGGGGGAATGGGACGCTGCGGCCGGGGCGTCGGCTTCGGTTTGAGAAGAAGACGCCGTTTTGCAATTTGCATATGGCGCTGATGGAGCGGATGGGCGTGAAGGAAGCTTCGTTTGGAGACAGCACCGGGGTGCTGCAGGGATTGGGTTAGAACGAGTCGTGAATGACCACTTACTCCGACAAAATCACCTCGCTGACCTCGG
>JANODS010000268.1:0-3666 GCA_031412835.1 Acidobacteriota bacterium
GTCGGGACTGACAAGGGAATCGAACTTGAAATTGGGGAAATAGGTGGAGACGGAGACGAGTTCTTCTGGCTGGGGATAGGGGAGGGGCCGGAGCCACAGGGCGTAGACGAGGGCGTAGGTGGTGGTGGCGGTGCCGAGGCCAAGGGCGAGAACGGCGATGGCGGACCAGCCGATGGCGGGGGAGCGGCGGAGCATGCGCAGGGCGAAGCGGAGGTCCAGGCGGAGGAGCTCTCAAAGGGGCCAGTGGCGCTGGTCACGATAGGATTCTTTGACGGCCTCGAGGGGGGGGGGAAGAGTCCTCCCCGAGCCGTTCTAAAAACTTGAACTATGGAACTTTGATCGGTGTAGCGGTATAGTACCTGTAGCGTATATGGCGTTTATAGCGTCTGTACGTTGTAAATGGCGTAGAAATTTTGCCACGAACCGATACTAGGAGAGCTCCATGGCAGTCGAGCAGCAAGATTCAGTTGAACAGGTACCTCTAGGGGTTGAGGATCAAGAAGAGATTATTCGGCTATACGGAACACTGCAAAAAGGAAAAGCCCAGCTTGTCAGCCCTGAAGGAAAATTACGTCGGCTGCCGGATTCGCTTCACCATTTTCTTGTTGAGTTGGTTTCCGTGCTCAATGCGGCAAAATGCGTGACGATTGTCCAGAGCCAAGCAAAGCTCACTACGGTAGAGGCAGCGTCGTTGTTGGGAGTCTCCCGGCAATTCCTCGTCAACCTGCTTGAAAATAACGAAATTCCCTTTCACAAAGTTGGGACGCATAGGCGGATTTACGCGAGTGACCTGTTCGAATACAGAACGAAACGGGATCTGAATCGCCGGGACGGAATACGGGCGCTAGCCGCCGCTGAAGCGGCGGACGGGTTATATGACCGGAAAGCCGAAGATGGAGATTAACCGATTTGTCGCGGTCCTTGATACTTGCGTGATTGCACCAATGCCGGTCGCGGATAGTCTTCTGCGACTGCCAGAGGAACCACCGTTTTATCTGCCGCGATGGTCACCGGGGATTTTTTCTGAACTTGAAAGGACGCTTGCAAAGTTTGGGTACTCATCGGCACAGATCGAGCGTCGGGTAACTCGGATGAATCAAGCATTCCCCGAGGCGATGGTCACGGGATACGAAGACCTAATTGATTCGATGAAATGTGATTCGAAGGATCGGCACGTTCCCGCTTGCGCCGTGAAAGCTGGGGCTCATTCGATTGTGTCGAACAACAAGAAGCACTTTCCCAAAGAGGGACTTGAGCCTTATGGGATAGACTGTCTGACGGCCCGAGAGTTCTTCCTTTGACAATACGACCTAAATGAAGATCGAATGATTTCCATTCTGGAAGAGCAGGCGGCAGAGCGCGATTGGACGCTATCTGAGCTCCTGAAACGCCTGCCGGGGGAGCTCAGGAGTGTGATCAGTACTTTACGCTAAGGGCAATTCGCCCACTCTGTGGAAACCGGAGAATTCGTCGCGGGTTGGCTTAGGATCGGTAATCACAAGCGGCGTGGATGATTGCAGCGGATTTTTCACCAGTCTATTGCATGAAGTACCCTCGGCGGGAGCGGAGTTGGGCGCCGGGGTTTCGGGATTGGGCGGCGGGGGTCAGTTCTACTCGGATCTCGCGGAACTCTCCGGGTTTGCCGGGGGGGGCCTGGTAGGTCAGACTGTATCGGGTGCGGATTCGTTCGACAATCTGGGGGAAGACTTGGTCGACCCGGTCGGCTTTCAAGGCGTCTCCTCCGGTTTCGTCGGCAATTTTGAAGACGTTCGACGGCGTGAAGTCGGGGTTGGTGTACTGGCTCTTCGTGCCGTCAGGGCGGCGGCTCTTGCCGACTACGATCGCGTTCAATACCGTGTTGGCCGTGTGAAGTTCTCGGAGAGCGGCTTCGTCGGGGGATTGATAATTGAGACCTAAGTTATCGGTCACGATGACGATGGCTCGGCGGCCCTGGGGGGCAGCTGTCGTTTGAAAGAGCTGGGCGGCGGCGATTAGGGCAGGGTTTATCAGTGTTCCGCTGCCTAAGTTTCGCTCGCGGATGGCCGTGCGGAGGCCTTCGATGGCGGCGTCTCGGTCGGTCGTGAAAGGCAGGCTGGTTTTCGACTCCCGGCTGAAGACCATGACCCCAACGGAGTCTCCGGGGCGGAGCTGGGCGAGGGCCGCTCGGCTGGCGGTCGTTAGCTGTTCGAGGTATTTGTTCATGCTACCGCTGAGATCGAGGAGCAGAAGAAGCGTCAGGGGCTCGCGTTCGTGGTCGAAGGCGGTGATGGGGCGGGGCTCGCCGTTATCGAAGACCAGGAAGTCTTCGCGGGTTAGATGGTCGAGAACGCGCTCCTTTTGCTGGACCTGGGTATCGACGCGGACGTTGGAGACGCCGGCCTTAAAAAGTGGCTGCTCGGGCTCCTGCGCCAGGGCGCAACCTGCGACGATGAACAGTAAGACGCGCATGACATCCATTATCGTTGGAACCGCAGGACATATCGACCATGGGAAAACTTCGCTCGTGCGATGCTTGACCGGGATTGACACGGATCGGTTAGAAGAAGAGAAGCGGAGGGGGATTTCGATTGAGCTGGGGTTTGCGCATTTGGATTTGGGAGAGGGGCTCCGGGTGGGATTTGTGGACGTTCCGGGGCATGAGCGGTTCGTGCGAACCATGCTGGCGGGGGCGTCGGGGATCGACATTGTGCTGCTGATCGTGGCAGCGGACGAGGCTATTAAGCCGCAGACGCGGGAGCATTTCGACATCTGCAGGCTGCTGGGGGTGGAGTTGGGCATTGTTGTTTTGACGAAAGCGGACTTGGTGGAGGCGGAGTGGTTGGAGCTGGTTCAGATGGAGGTGGAAGAGTTTGTGGCGGGCTCGTTCCTGGAGGGTGCTCCGGTGGTTCCGGTCAGTTCTAAGACGGGTTTGGGGATGGATGCGTTGCAGACGGAGATTCGAAAGATGGCGAAGCGGCTGCGGCCGCGGGAGACGGGGCGGGCGTTTCGACTGCCGATTGACCGGGCGTTCGCGATGAAGGGATTCGGGACGGTGGTGACGGGGACTTTGATGGCGGGGACGATGGCCGTGGAGGGGGAAGTAGAGCTTTACCCGACGGGGCGGCGGTTGCGGGTACGGGGGTTGCAGGTCCATGGGAAAGCGGCGACGAAGGCTACGGCGGGGCAGCGGACGGCGGTGAATCTGGCAGGAATTGAGGCCGGCGAGATTGAGCGGGGGATGGTGCTGAGCGAGCCGGGGTGGTTCGAAGCGGTGAAAGTATTTGATGCTCGGTTTACATTGCTGGCGGGGACGAAGGCGTTGAAGACGCGGAGCCAGGTGCATCTGCATGTGGGGACGGCGGAGACGATGGCGGATATGCGGTTGCTTGACGAGGCTGGGGGGTGGGTTCGTTTTCGGCTTCGCGACCCGATTCTACTGCTGCCGGGGGACCGTTGCGTGGTGCGGCAGTTTTCGCCGGTGGTGACGATTGGCGGGGCGACGGTGGTGGAGATCGATCCGCCTCGGCGGGCTAACCTGGAACGGCTGGAGAGGCTGGCGGGGGCCAGCGCTGGCGCGGCGGCGGTGGTTTTGGTGGGGGAGTCGGCGGCGGGGATGGAGCGGCAGGAGTTGCGGCGGCGGTTGGGAGTGGCTCCGGAGTTGGAGAAGGGATTACTGGCGCTGGGGAG
>JANODS010000269.1:0-1686 GCA_031412835.1 Acidobacteriota bacterium
GGGCACCGGGTTGGGGCCATTGCGAATTTGCCGAATAAGAGCGAATGATGGTGGCGGTGGGGTATTCGTGGTACGAGAGCGACGAATGACAGCCGCAGCCTTCGGCGGAAGCCGCGGCGCGGCAGGCGATGCGATGGTTGCGGGCGGTTAGCGGCGAGTAGCGGTGAGGACGGGGCCAATGCCGGAGAGGGTGAAGCGGGAGGGGTCGGGTAGGAAACTTATTTTGGCCCAGGGGGCTCCGGTGGGGAAAAAGGTGAGGTTGCCCGCATGCAAGAGATTACGGCGGCCGGGGGAGCCGGGGCGGTCGATGCCGAGTTTCTCTTTTACGACGTCGACGATGTAGTGATCGGTGGGGGAGGGGCCGAAGATGTAGCGGCCCAGGATGCTGTCGCGGTCAGCGGCGGAAAGCGGTTGCGTGGGGATGGGGATATCCGCGTGGCCGAGGCTGGTGAGGTATTGAACGACAGGGACGGCGGAGGGGCCACCGGCGCGGGCGTGGGACAGGAGGGTGATGCCGTGGGGGCCGTAGGCGCGTTCGAGGGAGGGGGAGGCTGTGAGGAAAGATTTGACTAGGTCAAGTTGGCCGAGCATGGCGGCGGAGAAGATGGTGGGAGTTTCGCCGTTGGCGAGGAGGAATTCGGCGATGGCGCGGTTGCCGACGTGGGAGGCGGCGCCGAGGGCGGATTCCCAATCGCCGAAGCCGCCATCGAAGGCGGCTCGGATGAGGCCCGGATGGCGGGCGGCCAAGGCGCGCACTTTGGCGAGGTCCCGGTGGGCGACGGAGACCATTTCGAGGCTGCCGGCGGGGTCTGTGGAGCCGAGGGCAGGTAGGCTGAGGAGGCCGAGGAGGTGGCGGCGAGTAAGCATGCACTGTTATCGCTTTTGGGCCTAACGGCGGGCAACGTATTTTTCAACTAGGATTTTAGTGGCTTTGTTTACTAGGAGATCGGGGGAAGTTTGAGGACGTGTTGGCGGACGGCGCGGCGGTATTCGGCGAGGATGGCGGCTTCGAGTGACGGCAGATCGGAAGGTTGGCCGAGGATTCGGTTGGCTTTGAGGTGGGTTTCGCCGGGGAGGCGGATGAGGTGGGTGATGAAGCGGAAGCCGGGGGACTGATTTTGGAGTTGGCCGAGGAGGAGGTAGTCGGCGTGGAGTTCCTGGGCGAGGGCTTTGAGGTTCCGGATGTTGCGGGGGCGGCGGAGAGGGGCGGCGTTTCCGATGAGGGCGAGTTGGGGGGCATCGGCGTTGAGGGCGGCAAGGACGGCGTCGGGGAGGGCGTGGACCCAGGAGTCGAGGGCGGGGAGGCCGGTTTCGTTGTCGAAGATGGAGACGGCGAGGATGGTGGGTCGGGCGGGGCGGAGGGTGTAGGCGAGGAGACCGGTGGCGACAGTGGCGCTGGCGGCGAGGGCGATTTGGCGGCGGGTGAAGCGGGGGGGCGGCGGAACGGAGGCGAGTGGGCAGATGAATTTGTAGCCTTGGCGAGGGAGGGTTTGGACGAACCGGGGGTTGGCGGCGGAATCGTCGAGGGCGGCGCGGACTTGGGAGAGGACGTAGGCGAGGCCACGTTCGAAATCGACGTGGGTTTCGGTGCCCCAAATGGCTTGGCGGAGTTCCTGGCGGGAGACGAGTTGATTGGGTTTCGATAAGAGCAGGGCGAGGGCGCGGGCGGGTTGGGGTTCGAGGGGG
>JANODS010000270.1:0-4605 GCA_031412835.1 Acidobacteriota bacterium
GTGACGGGCACGGTGCGATCAAAGTTGGCGATGTTGAAGCCGGCGTCCTTATAGCCTGGCTGGAACTCGTAGCGGAGACCGAGGTCGAGGGTGAGGCGGGAGGTGGCGCGGAAGGTGTCCTGGACGTAGGCTTGGTAATGAGTGCCGCGACCGTCGTTATCGGACTGGACGACGGAGACGCTGGTCTGGATGGGCGCACCGAGCAGGAAGTCGCCGAACGGGGCGTTCGAGAAGTTGCCGGAAAAGCTGTAGTTACCGTAGTTGTCCCCGCCGGTGAAGCCGAGGTTGCTTTCGGCGCGGAGTTGGCGAACCGCGAAGCCGAACTTGACGGTGTGCTTACCTTTGCTCCAGGTGAGGTTATCGATGTACTGAGTGTTCCAACTGGCGCCGCGGCCGGGGCGGCCCTTCGAGAAGCCGGTTAAGTTCTGGATGCCAAAGTTGGGCAGGGCGTTGAAGAAGATGTCCTTCTGAATGTCCTGGAGGTTTAGGGAATTGGTAAAGCTACGGCCGTCAAAATTGAACTCGGAGCCGCTTTTTGAGAACGAGATGCCGCCTCGGAACTCATTGAGTAGAGTGGGGGAGATGGTCCAGGTGTAGCTGACGACGGCTTGGCGATGGTCGTTGAAGGTGGTGTCGTTGGGCAGCGTGAGGCTGTTGGTGGACTGGGAAGGGTTGGACTTCTGGGAAAGGCGACCAAAGATCATGTGCTTGGACGTGAACTGGTGGTCGAGGCGGACATCGAACTGGTTGCTGCGGGTGGTGCCGTCGAGGTTGTCGATGTAGTTGGCGTTGGACACGCGGCTGTTGTTGCCTTGATTCGGGTCCGGGTAGTAACGCATAACAGCCACGGCGGCCGGGTTGAACCGGTTGGTGGGGATGGTGTTGTTCGGGAAGGGCTGACCGGTGGTGGGGTCGCGGACGACGACGCCGGGCTCGCCGTTGATGTTGCCGGCCTTCATGGCGGCGGTGGGGACGGTGTTTTGGATGGTCAACTGGGGGGGGAGGCGGAGGGCTTCATAGGTGAAGAAGAAGAACGTCCGGTTCTTGCCGTTGTAGAGCTTGGGGAGGACGACGGGGCCGCCAACGGTGAAGCCGAAGACGTTGGAAATTTTGGAGGGCAGGGCGGCTTGGCCGAAGGAGCGGGCGTCGAGGGCGCGATTTTGGTGGTACCAGTAACCGGCTCCGTGGAGTTGGTTGGAGCCGCCCTTCGAGATGGCGGTGACGTCGCCGGGTTGGCCGAACTCGGCGTTGTTGCCGACGCCTTGGACGCGGATTTCGGCGATGGACTCGACGCTGGGGAAGAGGTTCCTTTGGGGGGAGTTGCCGGTGGCGGCGGTGATGGAGATGCCGTCGACGGAGGACTCGCTTTGCGCGGGGAGGCCGCCCTGGATGGAGTAGCCGCCGCCGTTGTCGGCTTGGACGCCGGGGAGGGTGGCGATGAGGGCGTAGGGGCTGGTGCTTACGCCGCGGACATTGGCGGGCAAGTTGAGCACTTTTTCAGCGGAGAGCGTGGAGGAGATGACGGGCGAGTCGGTGGCGATGACGCCGGCGGAGGAGGAGACCTCGACGACCTGGGTGACGTCGCCGATCTGCATGTCGGCGTCGACACGGACGGTCTGGCGGGCGGCGACACGGATGTCGGAGGTCGCGAAGGGGCGGAAGCCAGGGGCTGATATTCTGACCGCGTAGACGCCGGGCTTGACGTTCTGGAACTCGAAGCTGCCATCTGCGGTGGCCTTGCCATCGCGGGAGGTGTTTTCACCGGTGTTGGTGAGGCGGATGGTGGCGGCGGTGAGGACGGCCCCGGTTCCATCCTTGACGGTTCCCACGACTACGCCCAAAGTCGATTGGGCGAGGGTCATTCCGGTGGAAGCGAGGAGGGTCAATGCGATCCCGTACCACAGTCTTGAATAGTTCATAAGGCTCCTAGTGTCTCCCACGCTGTTTACAATAGGATGCCACAGTTGTGTCAATTGCGTTACAAGAGCAATACAGACCAAAAGAGCCGTTTGAACTTAGCGGCATCGGCGGAGGTGGCGAAGGTGACGTTGGGTTTGAGGGCGGGGACGCGGATAAGGCGGCCGCGTTGGCTGGACCGCTTTCGAACGTCGATGGCGAGGTTTTCGAACTGGGCGAGGGAGGGGACGACGAGGATCGCAGCGGCGAGGGGGTCCCAGGCGAAGTATTGACCTTTGGCGATGGAGTCGGCTTCGGTACGGAGGAGTTCGACGGCGAGCCAGGAGGAGGGGTTGAGGCGGAGAGCCTCCATGCGTTCGAGATCGGTGAGAGTGACAGGGACTTGGCTGGTGGCGTCGAGGCTGACGAAGCGGAGTTTCCAGCCGGTGGCGAGGACGCGTTCGAGGGCGACGGGGTCGAGAAAAGCGTTCCACTCGGCGTCGGGGGAGGCGGGGACGTTCCCGGGAACGCGGAGGGCGCCTCCCATCCAAGTGAGTTCGCGGACGGCGAAGCCGAGGCGGGGTTCGTCGTGGAGAGCGATGGCGAAGTTAGTGAGTGGACCGAGGGCGAGGACGTCGACGGTGGGACCGTGGAGGAGACGACGCTTGAGGAAGGCGGCGGCGGGTTCGTTTTGGGGAGGGACGGAGGAGTTGGGGAGTTGGCGGAGGAGGCGGTTGGCGGCGGCGCGCCAGTCGGAGGGGAAGGCGGCGGCGCCTTCGAGGGGGCGGGCGGCCCCGATGAAGACGGGGATCTTGGTCTGCTTGCAGAAGGCGAGGAGGCGGGTGACGGTTTCGGCTCCGGCAGTGGGATTGGCGAGGCCGTGGACGGTGGTGATGGCTTCGATTTGGATGTCGGTGCGTTGGAGGAGGAAGAGGAGGGCGAGGAGGTCGTCGGTGCCGGCGTCGGTATCGACGATGACGCGGCGGGGCAGTTGCGCCCATAGAGATAGGCCTAAAGTAAATGCCAGGACGAGCCGATAACAACTCAAGGAACGCATGAAAAGCCTTTCGCCTATTTTCCGCAATCTGGTGGCCATTGCAACGATTTGTTTGCCGGTGTGGGCCGGGGTGCCCGAAGGTGCGGCGGCGGAGCGGGCATTTGCTGGGGTTTTAGCGAAATACGGGATTTCCGGTGGGGCGTTGGCGATTGTGCGGGATGGTGAGTTCGTTTCCACTCGTGGCTTTGGTCGTAGTGCGGACGATGCTGTTTTCCCGATTGCGAGCTGCTCGAAGCCGATTACGGTGGCGGCGGCGATGGTTTTAGTCAGGGAAGGTCGGCTGCGGTTGGACGAGCCGGCGTGGGCGATTGTGCCGGAGATTGTGCCTTGGAGGCGAGACGGCCGATTGGACTCGATTACGGTGCGGGACTTGATGGAGCATTCTGGCGGATGGGACCGGACGGCGACGGGACGGGACGAGGACGTCGTGGTGGTGGCGATGAAAACGGGGCGAACAACGGGAGAGATTCTCCGAGTGATTGCCGGGCAGCCATTGGATTTTGAGCCGGGGTCTCGGCGGCAATATTCGAACGTGGGGGCGCTACTGCTGGGAGCGATTGTAGAGAAAATTAGTGGCCAGACTTATGAGGCCTTTGTGCGGGAGCGGGTGTTGGCTCCGCTGGGCATCAGGCAGACAGGCTTGAGCACGACGGCGGCGGTACGGCGGTGGGGCGGGGCGGCGGGATTGACGGCGTCGATGCCGGACTTGGTTCGTTTTGTGGACAGTGAGGGGGAGACTGGCTGGGCGCAGAGCGGGGCTTTGCATGACCACGGACTGGCTTGGATGTACAGGGGAGCGGACGGGATTTCGGTCGCTTGGGCCGTGGATGAGTCGCCGATGGAGGGTGACTTTCAGGCTGAGGCGCGGGAGGCGATTTTGGAGGCGATGGGGAGTCGGGAGCGGGGCTTGGAGGCGAGTTCAGATCCGGGGGAGGGCGCCGGCATGCGGCGCAGTCGGACAAGAAAGTATAAGCCGCCGGTGTACAACCCGAAGAAGCACCGAGCCATGGTGTATAAAAAGCCGCGGATTCGCCGTTAGAATGAATCCATACTAATCTGATAGGATTAGAGGTGATTCCATGATTAGTTCTTTTCCCGCCTCGGGGACTCCGCCTCAGGATTTGTTGCGATGGGCGATGTCGCAGTTTGGAGATCGCTTTGCGATCACGACCTCGTTTCAACGCGAGGGTATGGTTTTGTTGGACATGGCGGTGCGGCTGGATCGCCGGGTGCGGATTTTGACGCTGGATACGGGTCGTCTTCCCGAGGAGACGTACACGATGATCGAGCGGGTGCGGGAGCGGTACGAGATTACGGTGGAGATGGTTCAGCCGGCGGGACGTGAGGTCGAGGCGATGGTGACGCGGCACGGTCCGAATCTTTTTTACGAAGGGGTGCCGGAACGGAAATTGTGTTGCCAGATTCGAAAAGTCCGTCCTTTGGAGCGGAAGTTGGCGGAGTTGGATGCCTATGCGGTGGGTTTGCGGCGGGAGCAGTCGACGACGCGGGAGAGTGTGGCGGCGGTGAGCGAGGTGGGGGGGAAGCTGAAGCTGAGCCCGCTGGCGGAGTGGAGTTCAGCGCAAGTGAGCGAGTACTTGGCGGCGCATGGGGTGCCGGAGCATCCTTTGTACACGCAGGGCTATCCGTCGATC
>JANODS010000271.1:0-5361 GCA_031412835.1 Acidobacteriota bacterium
CGGCAAATCGCTTTTTGCAACCTGGCATTCGCGAGAGGCAGCCGGGGTCGAAGCGGCGCGGGCATGGCTGGCAGACAAGGAAATCCGTTCGGCCAACGTCGAATGGTGCGAAGATGTCAGGGTCTGGCATCCTGGGCAGGACTGGATTTTTGCAGCAGGCGGCGCAGATTGTGAGTGACGAGGTGGCGACGCTGGAACGGCGGGTGAGGGCGTTTGGCGATTTTTCGGCGGAGCCGAGTGAACACCGGCAGCCGCTCGACATTAACACGCTGCTGGAAGAACGGGTGGCGTTTTTGCAGCCGGGGCACCCGGAGACGACTTACGATTTGGCGCTGTCGGCGGGGCCGGTGCGGGCGAATGCGGATCCGGATCTGTTGAAGGGCGTTTTGACGAATTTGTTGGAGAATGCGGCGCAGGCGGCGGGGCGGGGCGGGCGGGTGCGGGGGAGGACTTACGTGGATCGAGACCGGGTGGCGATTGCGATTGAGGACAGTGGCCCAGGGTTGTCGAAGTTGGCGCGCGAGAGCCTTTTCGCGCCCACGATTAGCTTTAAGAAAGGCGGGATGGGGCTGGGGCTCTCGATTGCGCACCGGGGGGCGGTGCTGAGCGGGGGGACGATTGAACATTATCAAGGAGAGTTGGGGGGCGCGGCGTTTCGGGTGTTGCTGCCCTTAGCTCCGGTGGAACATGGCTAAAATCTGGATTCTTGATGACGAGCCGAATATTGGGTTGAGCCTGCGGCTGATTTTGGAGCGGGAGGGGCATACGATCCGGGTATTTCCATCGATTGGGGAGCTGCGAGCGGGGCTGTTTCAGGACTCGCCGGACCTGTTTTTGCTGGATGTGCGGCTGCCGGACGGATCGGGAATCGAGATGTTGAAGCAGTTGGGCGGGAAGCCGGCGGTGATGATTTCCGGGCACGGGACGATTGCGGATGCCGTGGAGGCGATCCACGCGGGGGCGTTCGATTTTCTGGAGAAGCCGTTAAGCCGGGATCGGGTGTTGGTGGCGATCAAGAACGCGCTGGAGGCGGAGCGGCTGAAGATGGAGAATAAGGAACTGCGCCAGCGGTTGGTGGCGGAGGCTCCGCGGATGATTGGGGGGAGTTCGGCGTGGAAGCAGGTGGTGGACCAGGCGACGTTGGCGGCGCGGACGGATGCTCGGGTGCTGTTTTTGGGAGAGAGTGGGACGGGGAAGGAGCTGTTGGCGGCGCATGTGCATGAGAACAGCGCGGTGAAAGATGGCCCGTTTATAAAGGTGAACTGCGCGGCGATTCCGGCGGAGATTTTGGAGAGCGAGATTTTCGGGCACGAGAAGGGGGCGTTGACGGGGGCGGCGACCCAGCGGAAGGGGAAGTTTGAGTTGGCGCATCAGGGGACGCTGTTTTTGGATGAAGTAGGGGACTTGGCGCAGCCGGCGCAGGCGAAGTTGTTGCGGGTGTTGCAGGAGGGCGAGTTTCACCGGTTGGGGAGCGAGACGCCGATTCGGGTGACGGTGCGGGTGGTGGCGGCGACGAATAAGGATCTGACGGTGGAGGTGAAGGAGGGGCGGTTTCGGGAGGATTTGTATTATCGGTTGGCGGTGATGCCGCTGCGGGTTCCGGCACTGCGGGAGCATTCGCAGGATGTTGCTCCGCTGGCGCATCATTTTTTGGCGAGTTTTTGTTTGCGGAACAATTTGCGACCGAAGAGTTTTGCGCCCGAGACACTGGCGCTTTTGACGGCGTATGCCTGGCCGGGAAATGTCCGGGAGCTGAAGAATCTGGTGGAGCGGATGGCAATTTTAACGGCGGGAGAGGTGATGACGGCGGAGTCGGCACCGTTGGAGTTGCGGCTGCGGAAGGCAGATGGGCCGCCGAATAGTTTGGACCAAGCGCGGCATTCGGCGGAGCGGGAGACGATTCTACGGGCGCTCGAAGGGGCGAGTTGGAATATCTCGGCGGCGGCGCGGGCGTTGGGGCTGGAGCGGACGAGTTTGCACAAGCGGATACGGCTGCTGGGGATTCAGCGGTAGTAGGCTTGGAGGGCGTCGAGTTCGAGGGCTTCGCCGAAGCGGGCGGCTTTGTGGTTGGGGTCGATATTCTTGAGGAGGCCGGAGAGGACGCCGCCGGGGCCGACTTCGACCCAGTGGGTGACGCCCGCGGCGATGAGGAGGCGGATGGAGTCGGCCCAGCGGACCGTGCCGGGCACTTGGTCGATGAGGCCGGTGCGGGCGGTGTCGCCGCTGGAGGTGAGTTGAGCGGTGACGTTCTGGACAAGGGGGATGGTGAGGTCGGAGAAGACTGTGGCGGCGAGGTCGGAGGCGAGGCGGATTTGGGCGGGTTTCATCAGGGCGCAGTGAAACGGGGCGCTGACGGGGAGGGGGACGACGCGTTTCGCTCCGGCGGCCTTGGCTAGCTCCATCGCTCGGGCGACGGCACCGGCGTGGCCGGCGATGACGATTTGGTCCGGCGAGTTGAGATTGGCGGCGGAGACGATTTCGCCGTCGTCGGCCTCTGCTAGAATGCCTTCAAGGGTTCCTTCCGGCAGTTTGAGGAGGGCGGCCATGGCGCCGACCCCTTGGGGAACCGCATCTTGCATATACCGCCCGCGTTGGCGGACGAGTTGGACGGCATCGGCAAACTGAAGCGAGCCAGCGGCGACGAGGGCGGAGTATTCGCCGAGGCTGTGGCCGGCGACGTATTCGGCGTGAATTCCCTGATCTTTGAGCACGGCGAGCGCGGCGATGGAAACGGTGAGTAACGCCGGCTGGGTATTTTCCGTCTTCTTTAGTTCTTCGTCCGGCCCTTCGAAGCAGAGTTTGCTGATGGGGAAACCGAGGGCGGCATCGGCCTCGGCGAAGATCGCTTTTGCGGAAGGGTATTGTTCGACGAGGCTCTTGCCCATCCCGGCGTATTGAGAGCCTTGGCCCGGAAAAAGAAACGCTGTTTTTGCCATGAAACCATCAGTGTAGCGTGATGGAAGTTAGAGTTTGCTAATCTGCTGGTGTAGCTAGGAGCCAATGTGAGTCTTTCCGAAATTTGCGTACGTCGCCCAGTATTCGCCTTCATGCTGATCATGTTCCTGGTCATGCTGGGCATTTTCAGCTTTATGGACCTGGGGGTGGACCTTTTCCCGAAGACGGACCCGGCGACGGTGAACGTCCGCGTGCGGCTACCGGGCGCGAGTCCGGAAGAGGTGGTCTCGCAGGTGGTGCTACCGCTGGAAGAGACGGTGGCGTCGGTGAGCGGCATTGAAGAGATGCGCGCGATGATTTCCGAAGGCAGCGCGTACCTGACGATCACGTTCGTATTGGAGCGGGATATCGGCGAGGCGGTGGAGGATGTTCGAGAGAAGGTATCGGCGGCGATGCGGAAGCTTCCACCGAATGTGTTGCCACCGACCGTGACTAAGTCAGACCCGGATAGTGATCCGATTGTGACGTTGGCGGTGAGCGGGAATAGGTCGCCTCGCGAGTTGACCGAGATCGCCGACAAGCAGATCCGACGTGCCTTTGAAACGATTGACGGCGTCGGTTCGATTGACGTTTCGGGCGGACAGACACGGCAGATCAATGTCTTTCTCGACATTGACAAAATGAACGCTTACAATTTGAGCGCGCAAGAGGTGGAACGAGCGCTGCGGAGTGAAAACGTCGAGACGCCGGGTGGACGGATTGTGCGGGGAACTTCGGAGATGGGCGTCCGGACGATGGGGCGGCTGGATCAGGTTTCCGAGTTCGGGGACATCATCGTGAAGAACGTGGGCGGTTCGGCGATCCGGATTCGAGACGTGGCGAGTGTGGAGGATTCGAATAGCGAGCGGCGCTCGTTTGCCTACTATCAAGGTAAGCCCGCGGTAGTGTTGGAGGTCCGTCGACAGATCGGCATGAACACCGTTAAGGTGGTGGATGCGGTGATGACGAAGATGAAGGCGATGAACCAATCGTTGCCGGTGGGTGTACAGATGGCGCTCGTGAAAGAGCAGGCTACCTATATTAAGAATTCGGTGGAGGCGCTGGAAGAACATCTGGTGATTGGGAGTTTGCTGGCGGGGTTCGTGGTGTTCCTGTTCATCCGGGATTGGCGGACGGTGTTGATCAGCTTTATTGCGATTCCGACGTCGATTCTGGCGACGTTCACTGTGATGAAGGGGCTCGACTATACGTTGAACTCAATGACGCTTCTGGGGTTAACGCTGGCGGTGGGTATTGTCATTGACGACGCGATTATCGTGATCGAAAACATCCATCGACATTTGGATGAATATGACCTACCCGTGATTGATGCGACGATTCAGGCAACGCATGAGATTACGCTGGCTGTGATCGCGACGACGATTTCGCTGGTGATTGTGTTTGTGCCGATCGCCTTCATTTCTGGATATGCCAAGAAGTATTTGAACCAGTTCGGCTGGACGATGTCGATTTCGATTCTGGTATCGATGTTGGTGGCGTTTACGGTGACTCCGGCGCTGGCTTCGCGACTGTTGAAACGAAAGCCTCGAAGTCTAGAGCCGAAGAAGGCGATTGAACATCACTACTCGATGTTTGATCGGCCGTACACAAAGCTGCTGGAATGGTCGCTTCGGCATCGCTGGGCGGTGGGGTTGGCGGCGATGTTGGTGCTGGCGTCGACCTATCCGATTTATCAATATATTGGCCGGGACTGGATGCCGCAGGAGGACCAGAGCGAGTTAGGCATGTTTATTGAAATGCCGGAGGGTTCCTCGCTTGTGTTGACGGAGCGGACGGCGCTGGCGATTGCGAAGAAGATCGAGAAAGTGCCCGGGGTGATTGCGGTGATTCCGCAGAGTTCGACGATGATGGACCGGGTGACGATGGCGTTTATCACGGTTTTGCTGGATCCGCCGGAGAAGCGAGGGCCGATTCTTGAAGTGGGGAATCAGGTGCGAGCGGCGGCGGCGGAGTACGCTTCGGCGCGGCCTCGGATCACGTACCCGAATGCACTCGGCGGTCGGGACACGTTTGCTCCGATTCGGGCGATGGTGTTGGGCCCGGACATTCGCAAATTGGTGGAGATCGGAAAGTCAGTCAACGCCGGCATGATGGCGGAGCCGACGATTACCGACGTGAAGGTGAATCTGAACCTGAATAATCCCGAGTTGCAGGTGAACATTGATCGGCAATTGGCGAGCGACTTGGGAGTCCGCGTGTCCGATATTGCGGGAGCGGTTCGCCTGCTGATGTCCGGGGAAGATCAGATTTCGACGTTCAAAGAAGGGTCGGAGCAGTATCCGGTGATGATGCGTTTGTTGCCAACGCAACGGGACAATGTTGAGGTATTGGGGCGGCTGCTGGTGCCGAGCGCGCGGCAGGGGCTGATTCGTCTGGACTCGATCGCGAAGCTGGAGCATGGGCTGG
>JANODS010000272.1:0-2287 GCA_031412835.1 Acidobacteriota bacterium
ATCCTTGCTCTCCGTCCGGCCCAGCGCCCGCTCCTGCGCCTCCGCCCGGGGGAGACGGTTCGGTTGAGCGCCCGATGGCGGGTGGATATTGACGTCGCGGCGACGGACGCTTATTGTCCGGGCTGCTCGGTGCAGTTCAACGTGGGCTTGTGGGATCCGTCGGCAAAGATAGGTTTTTCTCGTTGCTTGATTTCTTCGAACATGGCGGCCGGTAGTTTTCCGGGTGGTTCGGGGCTGCTCTCGTACGAGTTCAATGCGCCGACCAATCCGGGATTGCACTGGATCACCAGCGAGGGTGATTTGCTCTTTAACTGTGAGAGCACGCCGCATCGACACATCGGGCGGCCGAAAACGGCGGTTGCGGCAATATTGGTTGAAAAGGTGGAGAAATGATGGACGCTGAAGATGATGTTCTGATTCTGAACGGGCTGAACGGCGAGACCGGCGAATATTTCACGCCGCCGATGAGCCGGGCGGAGGCGCAGGAGCGGGCGCTGGGCCGGACGGAGAGCAAGGATCACCTGACGGACTTACGGTGGCGCAAGGACCGGAAGGAGGGGCACCTTGGCGTGAAGGAGGGGGTGGACCCGACGAAACTGTTGGAGGCTGGATGGGGCGTGATCTTTGCGCCAGGGACGCCGGAGGGGGTGAAGGACGCGCTGCGTCCGCTGCTCAATTTCCGTAAGAGCCAGGCGGGGGATTTGTACCGGGAGATTAGCGGGGCGGCGGCACCGCAGCCGGGGGAGACGAAGTTCGAATTTCTGCAGCGGAGCAATGCGGGCGGCGGAGGGGCGGTGGATCCGAAGCGGATGCCGTATTACCTAATGCTGGTGGCGAGTCCGGAAGAGATCAGCTACGAGTTTCAGTATCAGATCGATGTGCAGTATGCGGTAGGGCGGCTGCACTTTGAGACGCCGAGGGAGTATGCCCACTACGCGGCCAGCGTGGTGGCGGCGGAGCGAGGCGAAGTGGTGCTGCCGCGGAGGGCGATTTACTTTGGGGTACAGAATCCGAACGACAAGTCGACTTTGTTGAGTAACCAGTACTTACTGGGTCCGCTGGCGGAATGGACGAAGCAGGACCAGTCGGCGTGGACGGTGAATGCGGTGCAAGCCGAGGCCGCGACGCGGGCGCGTTTGGCCGGTTTGTTAGGCGGGGAGGAGACGCCGGCGTTTCTTTTTACCGCGTCGCATGGGATGGGTCTGCCGCCAGGCCACAAGGCGCAAGAGCGGCTGGGCGGAGCGCTGTGCTGCCAGGATTGGCCGGGGCCCGGAACGACAGGGAAAACGAGAGACTACTATTTTGCCGGGGAAGACCTGCCGAGCAGCGCACGAGTCGACGGCATGATTGCGATGATGTATGCCTGCTTCGGATTGGGTACACCGGACAAGGACGACTTTGGCCAGAAGGAAAAGGCGATGTTCGCTCCACGTCCGTTGATTAGCGACCTGCCCAGGAAGCTATTGTCGCAAGGAGCGTTGGCCGTGATTGGCCACGTGGATTTGGCGTGGGATTATTCGTTCCGCTTCAAGGGTTCGACGCCGCATCGGCAGGTTTTCGAGAGTATGACCAAGCGGCTGCTGGAAGGGCATCCGGTGGGATCGGCGATGGAGTATTTCAACAGCCGCTACGCGGAGTTGAGTTCCGATCTTACTCCGATCTTACAAAAGGCCGAGGCGGGGAGGAACTTTTCGGAAGCAGACCTGCGGGTATTCCTGACGCGGAACGATGCGCGGAATTATGCGGTGTTGGGAGATCCGGCAGTACGTCTCCCGGTGGGCGACGTTTCGACGCCGAAGCGGGAGACGCCGTTGGTCGTCAGACTGCCGGTGGCGGCTGACCCGTTGTTCGCCGCGGAGCAGGTTTCGATGGGCTGGGGCGAGACGATTTCCGATGTGGGCGACGGGTTGGAAGCGTCCGTCCGGAAGATGGCCGGGCGGATGGGTGAGACGCTGGAGCGGGTGGTGGAGAGTATTTTGACGCTGGAGGTGGCGACGTATGTGGCCGATGACCTGGCGCAAGTTACTTACGGGAAAGGTAAGATTGACGGGGCCCGGTTGCGGGCGCTCAGTCTCGTGAGCATCGACGGAGGCATTAAGGTGGTACTGCCGGAGAAGGACGGCAAGGTGGACGCCGAGGTTTGGGAGATCCACAAGCAGGCCATGGAGCGGGCAATGGCGAATCGGAACGAGATGGTAAAGCTGGCGGCCTCGGCGATTACGGGACTGCTGGGCGCGGGTGGTGCGAAGAAATGAGTTTGGAGGCGGCGGTGGTGGCGATGGAGCGA
>JANODS010000273.1:0-1149 GCA_031412835.1 Acidobacteriota bacterium
TCCAACAATACCGGTTGCCCCGACGCCGTCTTCGCCAACACCTTCGCCTTCCCCGCCTCAATCTGCGCCAACTGATAGAACTTCACCGTCTCCAACCCAATCGCCTTCTCAATCACCGGGTGCGACTGCTCCCGCTGCGCAATCGTCTGGAAAATCTCCTTAGTCCGGTCCGATAGCCGGGATCCACCCAGCGTCAACCCGCTCACCGGCACCTGATTCGCCACCGCCGTATTCGGCCCCACCGCGATCAACAAGCTCCCCCCGCCCTTCACAAACTCCTGCAAGCCACTCGTAAATCCCGCGCTCAACGCCCCCGGATCCGCCAACACCACAAACGCCGCCGCCTGCAAACTCGGGGTCGATTCGTTGGTCGTCACTTCCGCCTTGAACGATCCCGCCGCCGCTGAATCCAGCGCCGCCGCATAGTAAAGCTCGCTCCGCGCATCCCGCGCGTTCCGCACAAAAAGCACCCGCCGAGGGTCCGACCGCTCCACCGCAAACCGCGAAACATCATCGTTCGGAAAGCTATCGCCCCCCTCAATTCTTACTTCGCCCCGCCGCCATCCATACGGCGTCTCCAGCCCGATAAACTCCACCGTCGCCCGCCCCGCCGGCGGAATCGTCACGCCCTTCGTATGGACCATCCGCCCATCTACCCACACCGAAACCTTCTTCGTCGCCGCCTCGTTATGCAGGCTTGCTACCGTTGCCTGCATCCGTACCGTCTTCGGATCAAAAATCCGCCCCGGTGCCCGCACCGTCTCGACGAGAAAATTCGGCAACTCCTTCGGCCCTACCTCATGCACCGTCAGCGTCGCGTCCCCCGGCAGTTGCAGATCCGCAAACCGCCCCGGTAATGAACTCTTCTGCAAATCCGTATAAATATGAATCTCCACCGGCGTCCGATTCGCCTCCGCAATGGACCGCGCCGTCCGCGCCAACTCCGCAAAACTTGACTTCTCATCCCCCGCCGTCACTGCCGCAATCGCCGCCCGCAGTGCCGCCACATCGTCTGTAATCGGACCCATCTCCCGAACCACCGACCCAAAACTCAAAACCTGCGCCCGCCCCCCGGCCTCGCCCTGCGCCTCCCGCTTGGCGTCCTCCAGCGAACTCCCCCGCCGCATCGAAAACGAGTTGTCGATTGCA
>JANODS010000274.1:0-7334 GCA_031412835.1 Acidobacteriota bacterium
CACCAAATACCGCGGCCCCGGCACCCGCATCACCATCACCGCCGCCGGCAACAGCGGAATCAAATACCCCGGCAGCTTATTCTTCGAAGCGCTGAAGAAAACGAACCCAAACACCAACCAAGCCAAATAGAACGTTCGCTCCTTCCATTCCCCCTTCCACAACAAAGGAGCCCAAGGCAGCAGCAACCCCACCAAAATCGGCCCATAGAACCAAAACGGCTGCACATGCTGCAAGTCTCCATTCGCAAACCGGCCGAAGTGATGCTCTATAAAAAACTCATTGATAAACGCCCATCCATGCCGCATCGTCACGAGCACATACCACGGCCCCGCCACCACCACCGCCGCCACCACCACCTTCCACCAAGCCCGCCACCTCCACCGCGCAAACCAAACCAGCGGCACCGCCAGCACCACCGGCACCAAACCCTTGGCCAATATCGCCGCCCCAAAGCACGCCCCCACCCACCACGCTCCCCGTCCCGTCTCCACCCACTCCAAAGCCAAAATCATCCCCGCCGCAAAAAACACCGCCAGCGGCACATCCGTCACCGCGATATTCGAATACGCAATCCACCCCGCGCAAGTCGCCAGCATCACCGCCCGCTGCCAACTCCCCACCTTCCATCCAAACCAGACCAGAAAGACCGCGCTCAGCAAGCCCAGCGGCAACCGCACCGCCGCCTCCGGCCCCAAACCCAGCTTGAATCCCACCGCCCCCATCCAATACAACAGAGCCGGCTTCTCCAGCCAAGACTTCCCGTCCAGCACCGGAGACACCCAATCCCCGCTCTGCGCCATGTGCCGCGCAATCGACGCATACCGCGGTTCGTCCGGGCCAAACAGCCCAAACGCCCCCGGCCACGCCAGGAAAAGCACGATCAACGCTACCGCCGCCAGGGCCACCCATAGGAATCTCACTCTATGTAAGTATAATGACGAGAATGCGCCGCCTGGGCCTCTTTCTCCTCCTCCCCCTCTCCCTCTCCGCCGAAACCGGCGCTTGCGTCTGCAATCCCGCCGACCCCGCCTCCCTGCAGACCCGCGAATGCTCGCTAACCGCCGAAGCTCTCAAACAGACCGCCGGCCTCGCATTCTTCTTTCTCAAGGACGCCAGCCCTCGTAAGCCCAACCGCACCCTGATTCTCCCCACCCGCCTCAAACCCGACTCCATACAGACCCTCGCTGACCTTTCCCCTGCGGAACGAACACAACTCTGGACTGAAGCCATCGCCAAGGCGAAGGCGCTTTGGGGGCCCGAATGGGGCCTGGCGTACAATGGGGTGAAAGTCCGCACGCAGTGTCACCTTCACATTCACGTCGGTAAACTTTTACGCGGTGTCGACACGGGCATAACCGTTTTCGTAAACCACCCCTCCCAGATTCCTGTCCCCCGCGACGGGACCGGCCTCTGGGTCCACCCCGTAGGCAATCGCCTAAAGATTCACCTTAAAGAGCAAACCACCGAAACCGTCTTACTCCGATGAGCCTTGTAGAAATCGAAAAACTCCCCACCGCGGAAAACTCCGCGATCCAGCTCCACCCTTCCGACAACGTCGCCATCCTCCGCGTCCCCGTCGGCCCCGGCACCGAACTCCGCGTCGGCGGAATCACCCTCCGGACGAAGGACCCCATCCCCGCCGGCCACAAGGTTTGCCTCAAGACGATTCTCTCCGGAGACCGCATCTACCGCTACGGTCAGATCATCGGCCGCTCGAAACATACCATCGAGCCCGGCCAACATATCCACACCCAAAACGTCGCCTTCGAAGAACAGCATTTCAACTACGAGTTCCCAACCGGTGAAGTCGCTTACCCCCCAGCTCCCGCCAAAATGCCGACTTTCATGGGCTACAAGCGGGAAGATGGCCGCGCCGGCACCCGTAACTACGTCGCCGTCGTTGCCGCGTCGAACTGCGCGGCCCACACGGCCGAACTCATCGCTTCCAGTTTCGACCAGTCCGCGCTTCCCCCCCACGTCGACGGCGTCGTCGCCTTCCCCCACGGTGAAGGCTGCGGCCACACGATCGGCCCCGATACCGAGCAACTCCGCCGCACCCTCGCCGGCGTCCTGGCCCATCCCAACGTCGGTGCCGCCATCATCCTCGGCTTAGGCTGCGAGGTCAATCAAATCGACCACTATCTCGGTGCCAACGCTCCGCGGACGGACCGCTTGATGGGGATGACCCTGCAAAACTCCGGCGGCACCAAAGGGGCCATCGAAGCCGCTCGCAAGTTCATCCTGGAGCAGATGGAAGGCCTCTCGGCGGAACACAGGACCGAACTCCCGGCCAGCCTCATCACCCTCGGCCTCAACTGCGGCGGCTCGGATTCGTTCTCCGGCATCACCGCTAATCCCGCGCTTGGCCACTGCTCGGACCTCCTCGCCGAACTCGGTGCCGCCAGCATCCTGGCTGAAACCACCGAAATCATCGGCGCTGAGCACTTACTCGTCAAACGCGCCCGCAACCGCGCTACCGGCGAAAAACTCCTCCGCATGATTGCCGAATACAAGGTTTACCTGAACCAGTTCACGAACTCGAACTTTAACGACAACCCATCGCCCGGCAACAAGGAAGGCGGCCTGACCAATATTCTGGAGAAAAGCCTCGGCGCTGTCGCGAAGGGCGGAACGTCGACCCTTAATCAGGTCTACGATTACGCGGAGCGGATCACCGAACCCGGTTTCGGCTTCATGAACACCCCCGGTTACGATCCCGTCTCCCTCACCGGACTCGCCGCCGGCGGCTGCAATGTTATTTGCTTCACTACAGGCCGGGGCAGCGCCATCGGCTTCCCGACGATTCCGGTCGTCAAAGTCGCCACCAACTCGAATACTTTCCGTCGCATGCGCGATAACATGGACATCAACGCGGGACGCATCTCCGATGGCGAAGCCACCGTCCAACAGATCGGCCAGGATATCTTCGACATGATCCTCCGCGTCGCCAGCGGCGAAAAAACCTGCGCGGAACGCCTCGGTCACCAGGAATTCGTGCCCTGGCGCATCGGGCCTGTAATGTAATTGCCAATCTTAGTCGATAACCTAGCTAGGAGTTGTCGCTAACATTGTCTGGCCAGCCCCCCGTTGACTACGAGAGATTTTGCCACGCCTCACTCGCTCTCTTGTGTATGGCGTCTCCGGATGGCTACTTCCTGTGGGTGAACCCCGCTTTTGAGCGGACGCTTGGCTATTCCTCCGCCGAACTTTTATCCGTCCCGTTCCTCCAACTCGTTCATCCCGACGACCTCGAAGCCACCGTTCAGGCCGCCGCCCTCCGTGCTTCTGGCGTGCCCATCCCGAGTTTTGACAACCGGTACCGTTGCGCCGACGGGACTTATAAGTGGCTCAATTGGTGCGCCACCCGAGACGCCCAAGGCGTCGTCTATGCCTCTGCTCGGGACATCACCTCCCAAAAAGCGATGCAGGCGGATCTCGCGCGCCTCGCCCGCATCGCCGCCGTCACTGCCAACGCCGTCATCGTCACCGACCTCTCCGGCCACATCGAATGGGCGAACGAAGGTTTCACACGGATCTCCGGATACTCCCTCGCCGAGTCGATCGGGCGGAAGCCCGGCGACTTCCTGCAGGGGCGGGAGACCGACCCCGCCGTCGTCGCCCACATGCGCTCTTGCCTCGCAGTCGGACTCGGCTTCAACGTCGAGATCCTCAACTACGCCAAATCCGGCCGCGCCTATTGGATTAGCATCGATGTCCAACCGCTTCCCGACGCCCAGGGCCGCATCACAGGCTTTATCGCTATTCAACTCGATATAACCGCTCGCCGGCAAGCGGAGCTCAATCTACAGCAAAGCGCGGGCCTGCTTTCTCGCATGTCGGAACTTTCGAAGGTCGGTGCTTGGCAGGTAGACCTCGAACGCCTCCTGCCCGTCTGGAGCGAGCAGGTTCGTCGCATCCACGAAGTCGAACCGGACTTCGTGCCCAGCCTGGAAACCGCCATTAGCTTCTACCATCCCTCGGTTCGCGACGAAGTCCAATCCCTCGTGGCTCGTGCCATCCGAACCGGCGAAGGCTGGGACCGAGAATGGCCTCTCATCACGGCCAAGGGCAATCCGATCTGGGTCCGGGCCATCGGCGAACCCCAATTCCAAAACGGCCGCTGTATCGCCCTCAACGGCACATTCCAGGACATTACACTCGACCGTCAACGCGTTGATCGGATTCGCCAGTCCGAACTCCGCCACCGTGAACTTCTGACGGCCATTCCCGACGCCCTACTGCGGGTCAGACCGGACGGCCAACTTCTCGATCTCCACAGTCCGCCGGGATTCCTGCCGCTAACCGACCCTTCCGATGGCACCATCCTGCCTTCGGTCGCCCGGGTGATCGGCCAGATGCTTCGCGAACCCAGCTCCCCGAGCGCCGTCACCAGCCAGTGTGAACTTGTCTTACCCGGCAATACGCTTACCCTCGAACTCCGCCTCGCCCCCGCCCAATCCGACGATTCCCGCCTCGTTCTGGTGCACGACATTTCCGAACGCAAAGCGGCCGAAAACGGCCTCGCCGCCGCGGTCTCCTGGCAAAGCGCCTTTCACGATTTCGCCGGATTCGCCGTCATCTCCACCTCTCCCACCGGCCTCATCCTCTCCTTTAACCGCTCCGCCGAAGCTATGCTCGGCTATTCCGCAGCGGAGGTGATCGATTGCCTTACCCCAGCCGTATTTCACCTTCCAGAGGAAGTTAGCGCCAGGGCCCCTGAGATCAGCGCTCAAGTGGGTACCTTAATCGAACCCGGCTTTGAAGTCTTTGTCGCCCGAGCCCGCCGTAATCTTCCCAGCACAGACGAATGGACCTATGTTCGCAAAGACGGCACCCGCTTCCCGGTCCTTCTCTCGGTCACCGCCCTGCGCAACGCTGCCAGCGAAATCGTTGGGTTCCTAGGCATCGCAGCCGATTTCTCCGTCCAAAAAGACGCCGCCCGCCAACTCGTCCTCGCCCGACAGGCCGCCGAAGACGCTTCCCGCGCCAAGTCCGATTTCCTGGCCAATATGAGCCACGAAATCCGTACGCCGATGAACGGCATTCTCGGCTTCGCCAATGTCTTAGCCGACACGCCTCTCTCGCCCGACCAACAAGAGTACGTCAACACCCTTCGCTACTCGGCCGAGGCTCTCCTCGATATCGTCAATGACATCCTCGACTTCTCGAAGATCGAGGCCGGGCGCATGGTGCTCCAATCGATCCCCTGCGACGCCCGGCAGATCGCGGTGGAAGTCTGCGAACTCCTCAGCCCTCGTTGCCGCTCGTCAGCCGTTGAATTGGTCCTCGATTGGAGCCTCTGCCTTCCTCGCTTCGTCCTCGGAGACCCCGGGCGCCTTCGCCAAGTCTTCCTCAACCTGGTCGGCAACGCTTTAAAATTTACCGAAAAGGGCTCCGTCATCATCCAAGCCCACGCCGACAACCGAGACGGCATCCGAATCGCGATCGCCGATAGCGGCATCGGCATCGAAGCGTCCAAACAAGGCCAACTCTTCTCTGAATTCGTCCAAGTGGATACGTCCGCCGCCCGCCGATTCGGCGGCACCGGGCTCGGCCTGGCGATCTCCCGCCGCCTCGTCGAAGCCATGGGCGGCCAACTCAACTTCCAGAGCACCTTCGGCGTCGGAACCACCTTCTCGTTCCATCTCCCCACCCCGCCCGAGGTGCCAATCGCCCATCCCGCGCCACCGCTTCTCCACCCGCCTCCGCGAGTCCTTATCGTCGAGGACCTCCCCGTCGCCGGTCGGATCCTCGCCGACTGGTGCCAAACCTGGGGCTGGCATTATCACCTAGCCGCATCCGCCACCGAAGCCGAAGCCGCCTTGGCCGAGGCCATCTCACCCTTTACCCTCGGGCTCATCGACGCCTCTCTCCCGGACGCCTCTCCGGCCGAGGTCGTCTCTCGCCTCCACGGCCTTCCGCTGATTGTCTTGGCACCCGGACCCTCCGGCCAAACCGACGCCGAAGAATGGCTCCGTCTAGGCTTTGCCGCCGTCCTCCCCAAACCGTTGGTGCGCCCGGAACACCTGCTCCGCGCCGTAACCGATCTGCTCCAACCCACTCCGACCGCTGCGCTTGCCATGGCCCCCGCCGCCCCCGCTAGCTACGGTTACCGCGTGCTCCTGGCCGAGGACAATCCCGTCAACCAAACGCTCGCGATCCTGCTCCTGAAGAAGCTCGGCTGCCACGTCGACCTTGCCACCGACGGCATCGCCGCCGTCTCCCTCGCCGAAGGCAGCTCCTACGACCTCATCATCATGGACTGCCAGATGCCGAAGATGGACGGCTTCGCCGCCACGGCCGCCATCCGCGCCCGCTCTTCCCACCCTCCCATCATCGCTCTCACCGCCAACGCCCTGCTCGGTGATCGCGAACGCTGCCTCGCCGCCGGGATGGACGACTACCTCACCAAGCCCCTCCACTTTTCCAGCCTCGAACGAGCGCTCACCACCTGGGCTAAGCCGTCCGTCGACGAAACGGCAGCGCCAACACGCTGAACAGCAGAGCCACAACCACTTCGCCGACGATCAGATAGACCGGCCAGGGGCCTAGAAAGTCCAGCAAAGACGCATTTTCCGGTTTGCGGCAAAGGTACATGTAGTTAGTTCCGAAAGCCCAGTTAAACAAACCCATGCCCACGGCATATGCGTTTAACGCCAACATTACCCGCCACACACATCCCGGCAGCGGTCGCATTGTCTTGCTCCACCAAAGATACAAGATACAAGCCACAATTCCGCCGTGTGCCAAGAAAAAGTACACCGTCGGGTAACTCGGAAACGGTTCCCATAAGTCCGGCGTCAACACCGCCATCGAAGTGCCGGCCAAACCGGCGAAAAAAGAGAATTCAAAGGCAAACTGCGGCTTCAGCAGCATCGCCGCCACCGTCAGCCACAAAATCAAGTCACACAATTGCAGCGGCAGTCCCGCCGGAAACTGAAACCATCCCTTTTGAAACTTGTACCCATAGTACAGTAACTCATTTCCAAGTAACAGTGAGCCCAAACTAACTCGCAACGGCGTCGCCATCGCCGGCCATCGGCGACTCCACCAAGCGAGCAATCCCGGCACCAAGACCGTCGCCGCAAGAATGCCTAAATGCGCCGCTCCAAACAGTTGAAAGTTCTTATTGCCCACTCTCACAATGCTACTCTGAACGCGTGCCGGACATCACCCAATTCACCGATTACAGCCGTACCGTCTTCACCGCCGAAACCAAAATCGCCGACGCCTGGATGCGGGAGTACTTCGAACGCTACTCCCTTCAATTCGACCTCCCCGAGGAGCTCGAAGAAGCCCTCCGATTTGAACAAGCCGCCCACGACGCGGGCTT
>JANODS010000275.1:0-6374 GCA_031412835.1 Acidobacteriota bacterium
GTCCGCCTCCGCCTTTGGCGCTTCTTTCGAGCAACCCACCGCCATCACCAGCGCCAGCAACATTCCATACTTCATTGGTTCGCCCCCATCGCCGTCTCCAAATTCACCACCGCGATCCGATACTCGACCATCGCTTGCACGAAGATCAATTGAGTCTCCAGCCGCAACCGCTCCGCGTCCAAAAGCCGCAGCAGATCCGTGCCCCCCTCCCGGTAAGCCGCCTGCGCAATCCGCGCCGTATCCATCGCCTGTTGCCGCAGCGGGCCCAGCGTCTCATCCACCTGCTTCTTGCGCAGCCGAACTTCCACCTCGGCCGTTCTCAACTCGGCCCTCACAATCGCCTCGCTCGCCTTCAAATTGTTCTCCGCCACCCGAATCTCCGCCACCGCTGCCGCCACGTTCCCCTGGTTCTTGTTGTAGATCGGCAGATCAATTTGCAACCCCACCAGCGCCGTCTCCTGCCCCATCGTATGTTTGTAGCCACCGAGCACATCGAAGTTCGGTCGCGCCTGCGCCACCTGCAACTGCTGATTCGCCCGCGCCGCCGCAATCGCGTTCCGCCCCAGCACTAGTTCCCCCCGCTCCCCCGCCGTCGGCGTGGCCGCCGGATCCTCTAGCGTATCGACTAATTCCAGCGTCCCGAACTCGCTCCGGCCCATCTCCCGCTGCAAGCCAATCCGCGCCCGCTCCGCGCTCAAAATCGCGTTGTTGGCCGCCAGCGCAAACCGCTCGGCTTCCAAGCGGACCCGGATTAAATCCGCCTCCGCCATCGTCCCTTCCCGCACCCGAATCACGTGGTAGTCCACGATCTGCCCAAACGTCTTCCGCGTCTCTTCGTATATCGCCCGCGTCCGCTCCGTCCCAATCGCGTTCCACCAAGCCTGCTTCACCCGCGCCACCAACTGCTGCTGCAAGAGCAACCGAGCGCTCTCGGCCACCTGCCGATTCACCCCGGCCAACTCCGACCGATACTGCCGCTTCTTTGCCGTCTCGATCGTCTGCGACAGCCACACGAAATTGTCCGTGTCCCGAGCGTAGTTGAAGGTGCCCTGCCACGGCCCCCGTAGATTCTCCACCTGAAACGCCAGCCGCGGATTCGGTCGCAACGCCGCCTGCTCCAGCAACCCCTGCGCCGTCGAAATCCGTCCGTCCGCCGCCGCGAGCAACGGATGCTTGGCAATCGTCTCCGCGAGAGCCTGCTCTAAGGTCATCGGCGCAGCGCGGCAGATAGTGGCTACAAAAATACTGGTGCTAATACAAGTGAGGAGACGCAACCGCTCTATTCTCTCACCTACACCGCCGTTGGAAAAATGCCTTAGACGCAGAAACTCTTGCCCAAAAAATGGGTTCGGAGCCATAGAATCAGAAGTACACGGGGATTTGCATGAAGAAATCAACATTGGCCATAGTGAGTTTGCTCACCGTCGGAATCAACGCGCAGGAACTCGACGAGCACCTCACCGTCGAGCACGCCGAATGTAGCTACTTCGGGCCCTCCGGCGCGAAAATGCGCACCGAAGCGCTCAACGCCGCTCGCGTCGGAAGATTCAGCCGCGAGACGATCAACGTCCTCGAAGCGATGAGTTTCGTCCCCAGCGGCAGCCGAACTTCGTACTCCCAGTCATCATCGAGCGCGAACCTGATCGACCGAAATATCTTCGGGGTCCTCCGCGAAAAAGGCATCGAACCCGCCGCCCGCTCGAACGATTACGAATTCATCCGCCGCGTAACGCTCGATTTGACCGGCAGAATTCCCACTGTCGCCCGTGTAAATTCGTTCGTCGCCGACACCTCTTCCGACAAGCGCGCCAAGTACGTCGATGAGCTCCTCGCGACACCGGAATGGGTCGACAAGTGGACCATGTTCTTCGGTGACCTCTACCGCAATACCGACGTCGTCCGGGCCACGAACACCAACCGCTTCGCCGACGGCCGAGAGGCTTTTTACAAGTGGACCAAGGACGCCCTCGCCGCCAATATGTCTTACGACAAAATGGCCACCGCCTTAATCGCCGGGACCGGCGAGAACTCGTTCGTGAAAGGCGAACTGAATTGGCAGGTTGGCAACCGCATCACGAACGGTCCAGCGCAGGACATGTACGACCAGATGGCCTCTGCCACCGCCGATACGTTCCTCGGGGTCAGCCACTTCAACTGCATCATGTGCCATAACGGTCGAGGCCACGTGGACACGCTATCGCTGTGGGGCCGCGGGGCGACTCGGATGCAGGCTTACGGCATGGCTGCCTTCTTCGCGCAGACCACGATGGTTGCGGTACGTCCTGTTGTTGAGAATCGCAACTACAACTACTGGAACCTGGGAGCCAATATTCGCGGCCTCTACACGCTGAACACGACCACCGGCAACCGACCTTCGCGCACCGCGGTCGGGTCCAGCACGACGGCGGCTCCGGTCTATCCGTTTGCGCTCTCTGGCGCGACGCCGGGCAACGGAGAGAACTGGCGCGCCGCCGTGGCTCGCAATGTGGTCGCCGACCCGCTCTTTGCGCGTGCCACGGCAAACTACCTCTGGCGGGAATTAATGGTCAAGGGCCTTGTCGAGCCGGTCAATCAACTGGACCCCGCCCGGCTTGATCCAGACAACCCGCCTCCCGCCCCTTGGACCCTTCAGCCCTCCAACGCCCGTCTGCTCAAAGAACTCGGAGAGTACTTCGTCGACCAAAAGTTCGACCTGAAGGCGATGATGCGTCTGATCACTACCTCGGATGCCTACCAACTTTCCTCTCGCTATGAGGGCCAATGGAACCCTTCTTGGGAATCGCTGCATGCCCGCAGGCTCGTCCGCCGCTTAACCGCCGAAGAGATTTACGACGGCATCCAGCAGTCGAGCAACATCCTCAGCAACATCACCTTTGTCGTTAACTCGAACGACCGGACGCAGACGCGCACCGTGAACTGGGCGATGCAGACTCCCGCTCCCGCGGCTCGCGGCGGTGCGGCCGCCTTCTTGAACGTCTTCTACCCCGGTGATCGAGAGGATACGGAACGCCGACGCGACGGCTCCGACCAGCAGGCGCTCACGCTCATGAACAACGCGTTTGTCATGACTCGAACGCGCCAAGCCGGCACCGGACCCACCTCCAGCCTCCTCCGTCAAGTGGTCAATCTCGACGACCGGCAGATGGTCGATACGCTGTTCCTGAACGTCTTGTCTCGCTACCCGAACGAGTCGGAACGGACCTCCGCGATCAACGCCTTGCGCACGGGAAATCGTTCGCAACAGGCCGAAAACCTGCTGTGGACGCTCTACAACAAAGTCGATTTCACGTTCAATTACTAAGGATTCCCGCCATGACGAACGAAGCCAAATTCTCCCACGCTCACGTCCCCTTTTTCCGTCGGCCCTTCGCATCCCGCCGCGAGTTCTTTAAGGTTCTCGGCGGCGGGGTCACCGGTTCGTTTTTGGCCGGCAACGCCAACGCCCAGCTCATCCGCAGTCAGAACGTGACCACAAAGAACACGGCCAAAAACGTGATCTTCATCCTGCTTACCGGCGCTCCGTCGCACACAGACACCTTCGACCTGAAGTTCATCGACGGGGTCTCTCCCGCCGCCTTCAAGCCCGAGATGATCAAGGGCATGAACTTCAATACCGGCGTCTTCCCGAAGATCGCCGCGCAGCTTGACGATGTCGCCGTCGTTCGCAGCGTCCGGGCTTGGGCCGCGCAGCATACGCTGTCGCAAACCTGGGTCCAAATCGGTCGCAGTCCGGCCGCGGCCCTCGGCGATATCGCTCCTAACATTGGTTCCATCGTCGCCATTGAAAAGAAGCCCGAACGCACGCCCGGCCAGCTTTTCCCCACGTTTCTGGCTTTGAACGCCGATGGGGCCGTCGGGTCTGGTTACCTGCCGGCGAGCTACGAACCCTTCAAGGTAACCCCGAACGCGGCCGGTCTGGCGAACACCACCAACGCGGACGGCGTCACCCGTTTCAATGAAAAGTTCGGATTGCTCGAGTCGCTCGACAACCCGCTCCGCATCAACTCCCCTCATGCCGAAGTGATGCAGGACTATGGCGACTTCTACAAGTCGGCCCGAGGCCTGATGTACAACCCGACCGTCGACAAGGCGTTCAAATACACGACCGCCGATAGCGCCCGCTATGGCAATACCGGCTTCGGCAACGCGCTGCTGACCGCCAAGCAGGTGCTCGAAGCCAACTCCGGGACCCGCTACATCCAAGTCACTCTCGGCGGCTGGGACATGCATTCCAATATCTATTCGCAAGTCGCAAACGTGAACAGCATGTTCACGTTGGGCAGGACTCTTGACAACGGTTACGGCACCTTGTTGGCCGACCTGAAAGCGAGCGGGATGTTGAACGAGACCTTGATCGTGATGATGGGCGAGTTCGGCCGGACCGTGGGCCCGCTGAACGACCAAATGGGCCGGGACCACTATACGCAGCAGTTCGCGACCTTCGCTGGTGGCGGCATCAAGGGCGGTCGGGCCATCGGCGCGACGGACGCCCAAGGCGCTCGCACGACCGATTTCGGATGGAGCGAAGGGCGCGACATCCGGGTGGAGGATATCGAGGCAACCATCTATTCCGCGCTCGGCATCAACTGGACCAACGTCCGTTACGACGATCCGTTTGGCCGTGGGTTCGAGTACGTTCCATCGGCTGGCGAGGGGCTTTATAAGCCGGTCCACGAGCTTTGGGGCTAAACTCGTAGGTAGATGACGCGCGTTCAACTTCTCTATAAGCTATCCCGGCCGGTCGACGACGTTTTGATGAAGAACATCAATAGCGCGCACGCCCTCTATGGGATCGAGCAGATCAAGCTTCAGCCGTCACTGGACCAGATTCTGGTCGAGTACGACGCCTCGCGGCTCTCGATCGACAAGGTGGAGAACAATCTGCATCGGGCCGGGATCCCGGCCACCAGAGTGGTTAGCGAACCGGCGAGTACGCCGCCGCCCGCCACAGCGTAATCTCCATCCACTGCGAGATTTGGCCGCCGTTCTCAATCGACTCGGCGCGGACCTTGTGCCACTCCGGGTCGGCCATGAATGCGGCCCAGGCCTGTTCTCGTTCGGCGAGGTTGGCGAAGGGCGTCAGGTAGACGAGATTCGGCATGTGCGGCCCGGCGATGGTGCTGCTGTACAACACCGGGTTGATCCCGAGGCGGTGGAAGATCTCGATTTCAGGCCCGGCGAAGCGCTCGTGTAAGAGCTGCCACTGCGGCCACGAGGGCGAGTGGTACAAGCGCATCTCAAAGATCCGACCTTTTTCACTGGCACCGGCTACGAGCTCCGGCGAGTAGCTCGTCGGCTCGAGCAACGTGACGGCTGAGTCGGCACCCACCGGCGGCGTCAGCCGAATGCTCGCCCAGTCTTCTAAAGAGGCGTAGCCGCGCAACGTCGCGACTTGGGGCATTTGCGCGGCCACCACCGCGTCGAGGACGATCGCGGGGCCGTTGTGAGCAGGCAGCCAGGTTTCCTGAATCCAAGCATGGAGCGCCGCGGTTTCCGGGCCTTGGTGGAAAGTATAGGTCTCGAGGACGTAGAGTTTCGTCTTCTGGTCTGGCGTAGGTTGCGTAAGCACGGTAATAATTGAGAGTACCTAAATGCGCGCCGCCCTTGGACTTCTCATCCCCTTCGCCCTGCTCGCGGCCGACTACCGGACGCCGGCCGGCACCCGCACCGCGGTTCGTCGGCCAGGCGGCGAAACGATTCTGCCGGGCGGGCGGATGCTCGCTCCCCTGGGTCGGCAGTTTCAAACCGGGCCGGGCATTTGGGGGCTGGCCGTATCGCCTGACGGCAAGCATATCGTGTCGTCCGACGGCGGCCCGAATCGATACTCCTTAACTGCCTTCGAGCAGGGCGGCGGCACTTGGCGTCCGCGTACGATTGAGGCGCTGGGCAATCGGCCGAAGCCAGCCGACGATGACGACGACGAGTTCCGCAGCGTCTTCATGGGACTGGCATTCGAGAACAACAACGAGATCTGGGCCAGCGAGGGCAACTCGGGGCGCGTTCGACTGGTGGACATCGGCAGCGGGAAGCACAAGCAGATCTTTGATTTGAACGGCGATGGCTTCAAGGATTCCTACTCCGGCGACTTGGCGCTGGACCTGAAGCACGGGCTGCTGTACGTCGTCGACCAAGCCAATTTCCGGGTGGTGATCTTCGATACGAAGAAGAAGCGAAAGCTGGCTTCGTTCCGTACTGGCAGACTGCCGTTTGCGATCGCGCTTTCGGCGGACGGGCAGCGAGCGTACGTCACCAACATCGGGATGTTCGAGTACAGCGCCATTCCGGGAGCCGACGCCAAACAGGCTCGTACGACCGGGCTGTCCTTCCCCGCCTTTGGGTTCCCGAGCGCCGAGTCGGCGGCAGGGGTGACACGG
>JANODS010000276.1:0-13884 GCA_031412835.1 Acidobacteriota bacterium
GAGGCGGGCGGCTTGCGTGAAAAAGCGATGGTTGGAGGCGGGGTCGGCGACGAGGAGGCCGCGGACATAGTATTCGAGGGCATCGATACGGACGCGGGAGCGTTTGGCGAGGAACGAAGTTTCGTCGAGGCGCGAGTCGGGAAGGATTTCGCGAAGGACTCGAAAGCAGAGGCGGCTTTGGAGCAGGGCGAGATCGTCGAGTGGCCCCTTTTCGAGAAGTTCGTCACTTTGGCGGAGGCGACGGAGATCGAGGACGCGGGCTTTGATCAGGATGGACGGTTTGAGGACAACGGCTCCATCCTGGGGCTCGCGAAGGATTTCGAAGGTTCCGTAGACGACGTGGTTGGCATCAAGTTCGTCGCCGATTTTGACGACGGAGGCGCGAGTGAGGAGAGAGTAAGGGCGAATGCCGAGACGCTTGTAGGCGAGGGCTCGATCATTGCGATCAAGGACGAGAAGGCCTTCGCTCGATATCGCCTCATGAACCATTTCGGCGATGCTTTCGCCGATCCAATCGAGATTCTTATCCTTGGATAGATTCGAAAAAGGAAGGACGACTGAAGAAGCGGCAGAGACAGGAAAGAGGGACACGAGCAGAACGGCTACGAGAACCAAACTGCGCTGCATCCCTCATTTTACCTGATGATGGGTTTAGCTTGATGATGGCTAGTTGACGACGAGTTTGGTGTTGGTGCCGCCAACGCGGATTTCGGTGACGGTGTACTTGCCGTCGCCGTTGTTGTAGCGAACGGAGGTGGAACCGAATTTCGATTCGACCTGCTCGGACTTCACGGAAGCTTCGACGACCTGCTTGCCGCTTTTGATGGTCATCTTGTCGCCGTTGAGTTGGACTTTGTATTCGCCCGGCTTGAGTTCCTTGCCCGCGATGATGGAGGGCTGGAAGAGGGTGACATTGAAGCTGGAAGCGCCGGCGAAGGCGAACGACATCGTCAATGCGAACATGGCAATAAACTTCTTCATGGGATTACTTGGCTCCTGAATTGATCTTTAGAACTTAGGTGGGGGATGCTTGACTCGTTGCATCACCCGGTATGCCTATCTATACGGAACCGCGCAGGAATCGTTCCGTAAGGCTCACCGATTGTTCGAAAATTTGTGGTGAAGTGCCGAAATCGTGTTGCCAAACGATTTCGGGGTCGGCGCGAAACCAAGTGAGTTGGCGCTTGGCGTAGTGCCGGGTTTTGAGCTGGAGATCGGCAATGGCCTCCTGTTTTGTGACGCGGCCGGCTAGGTAGTCGAGGGCTTGCTTGTAGCCGAGGGCGGCGAAGGGTTTGGCGGAGGCGGGATAGAGAGTTAAGAGATGCTGGGTCTCTTCGACGAGGCCGGCGTCCCACATGGTGGCGGAGCGTTCGTCGAGAGTGCTATATAGCACTACGCGGGGCGGGGCGAGGCCGAGTTGGAGGACGCGATAGCCCGAGAGCGGGTCAGTGCCCTGGGCGAAGATTTCGTGGGAGGGGCGGCCGGTGAGGATGCGAATTTCGAGGGCGCGGAGGACGCGGTTGCGATGGTTGGGATGGATGCGCTGGGCGGCTTCGGGATCGAGGCGGGCGAGGAGCCGGGGGAGGTTTGTGCGCTTTTCGAGACGGGCGCGAAGAGGGGGATCCGTAGCGGGGCCGGGAGAGAGGCCGCGGAGGAGAGCGCGGAGATAAAAGCCGGTGCCGCCGCACAGGATGGGAAGGCGGCCGCGAGCCGTGATGGCGGGGAGGAGGGCTTTGACTTGGCGGGCGAAATCGGCGGCGGTGAAGGATTCTTCGGCGCTACAAATGTCGAAGAGATGGTGAAGGGGAGAAAGGCGGTCGGTGAGGGGGAGCTTGGCGGTGCCGATGTCGAAGCCCCGAAAGACCTGGAGGGAGTCACAGTTAATGATCTCGCCGTCGAAGTGGCGGGCGAGGGCGAGGGCGAGATGGCTTTTGCCGGATCCGGTGGGCCCGAGGACGGTGAGAAGAGGCGGGAGCAAGATTCCAGTTTAAGTTCGAAACCACTGGCGTGGCGGAGGAATCAAAGAGCACAGGTATATACTAAGAGGCAGAAAGTAGGCAGGATGCGTCTTTTTCGTAGTTTCACATTAACCTTGGCCGGGCTAACGGTCGCCGCAACAACGTATGCGCAGGGTGCGCCGGGGGCGAAGCCCAAGCGGCCAGACGACCGGTCCGCGTCCTACTACAACTATGCGATGGGGCATTTGTACGCCGATTTGGCGCAGACGTACGGGAACAGGGCAGAGTATCTCAACAAGGCGATTGAGTTTTTCAAGACCGCTTTGAAGGAAGATCCGACGGCGACGTTCCTGGCCGAGGAGATGTCGGACCTGTATATCCAGGCGGGACGGCTGCGGGAAGCGGTGGTGGATGCGGAGGCGATTCTCAAGGCAAATCCGAACGATTTGACCTCGCGGCGAATTTTGGGCCGACTCTTTTCTCGCCTAGTGGGCGATCCGCAGACGCGCGGGCTGAACGAAGAGATGTTGAAGCGGGCGACCGAGCAATACAAGAAGATTACAGAGTTGGACCCGGAGGACGGGGAAAGCTGGATGATGCTGGGGCGGCTGCACAAGATTGCGCAAAACTCGGTGGATTCGAAACAGGCCTACGAGAAGGCTTTGGCGCTGGACCCGGAGAATGTGGATGCGCTGAGCGGCTTGGCGCTGGTGCTGGCCGATGTCGGGGATACGGCGCGGGCGGCGGAGATTCTAAAGAAAGTCGCGGAGAAGAGCCCGAATCTGCGGACTTTGACGGCGTTGGCGCAGGCCTATGAGCAAATGCGCGATTTTGGGATGGCGAGCGAGACGCTGCGGAAGGCTCTGGAGTTGCAGCCGGAAAATTTAGAGATCAAGCGGGATTTCGCGAATTCGCTGGTGATGGCGGAGAAGGCAGATGAGGCGCTGAAGGTTTACGAAGAGCTGGTGAAAGAAGACGGCAAGGATGCGTTAAGCTACCTCCGTCTGTCGCAGATTTACCGGCAGAAAGGGCAGTACGAGAAGGCTTGGGAAGCGGGCAATCAAGCCAAGCGAATTGACCCCAAGAATCTGGAAGTGCGCTACAACGAAGTGAATCTGTACGAAGCGCAGGGCAAGTTAAAAGAAGCGATCGTTGGCTTGAAGGACGTGCTGGCGGAGTCGGCTCGGGGAGCGAGCGCGGCGGAGAAGAACAACCGAGCGATGCTGGTGGAGCGGTTGGGACTGCTCTATCGTAACAATGAGCAGCCGATTGAGGCCGTGGCGCAGTTCAAAGAGATGGCCGAATTGGACAAAGAGTTGGGGCCGCGGAGCGCGGCGCAGGTGATCGATACCTGGCGGCAGGCGCGGGCTTATAAGAAATCGGTCGAAGCGGCCGATGAGGCGCTGAAGCTTTACCCGAACGACCGCATGATTCGGCTGGTGCGGGCGACTTCGCTATCCGAAGTTGGGCGTGGGGCGGAAGCGGTGGCCGAGTTGAAGAAGATGCTGGACGGAAAGGCGGATCGCGAGACGCATCTGCAGTTGGCCCAGCTTTACGATCGGCAGAAGAACTTTGGCGAGATGGCCAAGAGCTTGGATGCGGCGGAGGGGTTGGCGAAATCGAACGAAGACAAAGAGACCGTTTGGTTCAGCCGCGGGGCGATGCTGGAGAAGCAGAAGAAGTTCGATGATGCCGAACGCGAGTTCCGGAAAGTGTTGGACGCGAGCCCGAACAATGCCGGGGCGCTGAACTATTTGGGCTATATGCTGGCGGACCGGAACGTGCGGGTGGCCGAAGGCGAAAAGATGATTTTGAAGGCCTTGGAGCAGGATCCGAACAACGGGGCGTACCTGGATAGCTTGGGTTGGGCGCAGTATCGGCTGGGCAAGTTCGATGAGGCGTTGGTATCGCTCCAGAAGTCGGCGGAGCGGGTGGGTAAGGACTCGACAATTTTTGATCACTTGGGCGATGTATATTTCAAGCTGAACAAGCTGAAGGAGGCCATCGCGTCGTGGCAAAAATCGATTCAGGAATGGGAAGCGAGCGCGCCGAGCGAGCGGGAAAACGTGGACATCACGAAGGTGCAAAAGAAGCTGGACGGCGCGAAGGCCAAAGTCGCGCGGGAAGGTGGAGCCAAGTAGTTTGGTTGATGGTCCTGCCCTTATTTGGGCAGGACTGGCCGCAGTGGGGTGGGGATGCCGGGGGGCGGAAGTATTCGGCGCTGAAGCAGGTGAACCGGGGCAACGTCGGGAAGCTGAAGTTGGCTTGGACGTACCGGACCGGCGAGATCAGCGACGGCACGGAGTTCGCTTCGAAGAGCGCGTTCGAGACGACGCCGTTGCACGTGGATGGGGTGTTGTATGTGACGACGCCGTTCAATCGGCTGGTGGCATTGGATGCCGAGACGGGGCGGGAGCTTTGGGCATTCGACCCGAAGATCGACAAGACGCGGCCGCTGAATTTGTTCATCAGCCGGGGGGCTTCGTACTGGACGGACGGGAAGCTTCAGCGGATTCTGTACGGTACGCAAGGGGGACGGCTGTACTCGGTGGACGCGCGGACGGGGAAGCTAGACGGTGGGTTTGGGGAGGGGGGATCGATTGATTTGCGGAAGGGAGTGGCGGACAGGTATCCGGACAAGGGTTATGGGATGACTTCGCCGCCGGCGATCTATCGGGACGTAGTGATTTGCGGGGCGTGGACGGCGGACGGCGAGCCGCAGGGGCCAGCGGGGGATATTCGTGGGTTTGATGTGAAGAGCGGGCGGCTTTTGTGGACGTTTCATACGGTTCCCCGGAAGGGTGAGTTTGGGTATGAGACATGGCCGGAAGGGGCTGGGGTGGACCGGGCGGCAGTGAACGCTTGGAGCGTGATGAGCGTGGACTTGGAGCGGGGGTTGGTGTTTGTGCCGCTGACTTCGCCGGCCTACGACATGTACGGCGCGGACCGGAAGGGGCACGGATTGTTTGGCGATTCGCTGGTGGCTTTGAACGCGGCGACGGGGCAACGGGTGTGGCACTTTCAGACCGTTCACCACAACATTTGGGACTACGATTTGCCGGCGCAGCCGAACTTGGTGACGGTGAAGCACGGCGGGAAGATGGTGCCGGCGGTGGCGCAGATCACAAAGACTGGGTTCGTTTTTTTGCTCGACCGGGTGACGGGGAAGCCGCTGTTTCCGGTGGAGGAGCGGGCGGTGCCGGCGAGTGAGGTGCCGGGGGAGTTGGCGGCGAAGACGCAGCCGGTGCCGAGTAAGCCGCCGCCGTTTGCGCGGCAGAGCATGAAGCCGGAGGAGTTGACGACGGTGACGCCGGAGAGCCGGAAGTTTTGCGAAGCGATTGTGCAAGGGGCGAAGTTTGGGGAGCTGTATACGCCGATTGGGTTGGAGCGGACGATTCTATTTCCGGGCACGAACGGGGGGACGAATTGGGGCGGGGCGTCGTTCGACCCGGAGACGCGGACGCTGTACGTGAACTCGATGGACGTGGGGATGACGTTTCAGTTGGAGAAGCGGCCGGAGGGTTCGACGGTCGCCTATCGAACGCGGGGGGCGAGGACTCCGAGTTCGCGGTTTTGGGATGAAAATTTGTACTCGTGCCAGCAGCCGCCCTGGGGGCATTTGACGGCGATCAATTTGGACGAGGGGACGTTTCGATGGCGGGTGGTGCTGGGGGAGTTTGATGCGTTGACGAAGCGGGGAGTGGCGAGAACGGGGGCCCCGAACTTGGGCGGGTCGCTGGTGACGGCGGGGGGGCTGTTGTTTATTGGGGCGACGAATGATGCGCGGTTTCGCGCGTTCGATAAAGATAATGGGAAGCAGCTATGGGAAACGCGAATACCGGCGAGTGCGCACGCGAACCCGATGACGTATCGGGCGAAGAGCGGACGGCAGTTTGTGGTGGTGGCGGCGGGTGGCGGAAACAAGTACAACGCTACGTTTTCGGACTCGTTGTTGGCGTTTGCGGTGGACTAGGGGCTGATTTTTCGCATGCCAAACATGCGGGATTGAAGCTGCCTTGTGTGACTTGCCACCAGACGGTGTTGAAAGAAGCCGCGGCGGGATGGCCGCCGGTGGCGCAGTGTCGGGTGTGCCATGTGGACATGGCGGAGGTGAAGTTCCCTTCGGCGGGACGGAAGCGGGTGGTGCCGGATTTCGTGAATTTCAGCCACGTGCGGCACAAGATGGCTGCCAAATGTGACAGTTGTCATCCCACCGAACGGGTGGCTTTAAAGATGAAATTTTGCGTGGACTGCCATAAGAGCGAGAAGGCCGCGACGGCGTGCAACGTGTGCCACGAACTGGGTCAGTGAGTGAGATAATGGGCCTATGCGTATTCTTGCGACGGCATTAGCGATGGCTGCCTGTGCGATGGCGGCGGAGAAGTTCGGGAAGGGATTGACGCTGGATAAGCCGACTCCGGTGCCGACGATACTGGCTTCGCCGGACCAGTACGTGGGGAAGACCGTGCAGGTGAAGGGGAAAGTCACCGAGGTCTGCGAGATGATGGGGTGCTGGATGCAGGTGGTGGACAACGAAAAGGCGATGCGGGTGAAGGTGAACGATGGGGAGATCGTTTTCCCGAAGAATTCGGTGGGGCGGGTGGTGATTGCGGAAGGGACGCTGAAGAAGATGGTGCTGTCGAAGGAGCAGGCGGTGGCTCGGGCGAAGCACGAGGCCGAAGAGCAGCACCGGAAGTTTAACCCCGATTCGGTGAAGACCGGCGTGACGATTTATCAGATCCAGGGCAGCGGAGCGGTGTTGGTCGACTAATGCAGCGTAGAAAACTCGTAATGATGGCGGGGGCGTTGGCCGCCGGTGCTTTTGGGCAGGCTCCCGCGGTAGTCGCTCGGCCGCGGCATAAGTTGGTCTTGGCAATTACGGTGGACCAGTTTCGCTACGACTATCTGACGCGGTTTCGCGGGGAATATTCGGGCGGGTTGGCACGGCTGTTGACGCAGGGCGCGGTTTTTACGAACGCATTTTACGAGCATACGCCGACGGTGACGGCGGTGGGGCATTCGACGATATTGAGCGGGGCGAGTCCGGCGTTGTCGGGGATTGTGGGGAACGATTGGTGGGACCGGGCGACGGGCAAGGAAGTGACGAGCGTGTCGGACCCCAGCCAGAAGACTCTGGGGGCACCGGAGCGGCAGGCTTCGTCGCCGCATCGGATGCTTGTTTCGACGTTGGGCGATGAGATCAAAATGGCGGCGAAGGGCGAGAGTCGGACGATCGGCATTTCGGTGAAAGACCGGAGCGCGATTTTGCCGGCGGGGCGGATGGGCGATGCGGCGTATTGGTTCGACAACGAGACGGGGAATTTCGTATCGAGTACTTGGTATCAAAAGAGCTTGCCGGGTTGGGTGGAGACGTTCAACGGCAAGAAGGTGGGCGAGCGGTATTTGGGCGTGGAGTGGAAGGCCGGGGACGTGCTGCTGAAGAAGATGCCGACAACTGCGGACACCATGTTCTATTCCAATATGGAAGCGAGCCCGTTCGGCAATGAGCTGATTGAGGAGTTTGCCGAGCAGGCGATTGAGAACGAGAAGTTGGGGAGCCATGCCGGGGTGGACGTGCTGGCAGTGAGTTTTTCGTGTAATGACTACGTCGGCCATGCCGAAGGGCCGGATTCGCCGCATGCGCATGACATCAGCGTGCGGACGGACAAGCTGCTGGCAAAGTTCTTTGCGTTTGTGGATCGGAAGGTTGGCATGAAGAACGTGCTGGTTGTGTTTACGGCGGACCATGGGGTGGCTCCGGTGCCGGAGGTGAACACGGCGCGGAAGATGCCGGGTGGACGGTTGAAGGACAAAGAGATTGGCGCGGCGATAGAAGGGGCGTTATCGGCGAAGTATGGGGCGGGGAAATGGCTGGCGAATGAAAAATCGCAGTACGTTCCTTATTTGGACTATGCCTTGATTGCGGCGCGGCGGTTGGATGTGGCGGAAGTTCGAAAGGTGGCGGCGGATGCGGTTCGGAACCTGCCGCACATTGCGCGCGTCTACACCAAGGATCAGATGATTGCAGGGATACCGATAGCGGATTTCGTGGCTCGGCGGGTGCATAACGGCTACTACGCGGGGCGGAGTCCGGATTTGGTGGTGGTGACGGAACCGTACTACATGTATGCGGCGAAGGGTACGACGCACGGAGCGCCGTTTCACTACGATGCGCAGGTGCCGGTGATTTTGATGGGGGCCGGGGTGAAGCCGGGCCGGTATCATCGGGCGGCGGCGGTGAACGATATCGCGCCGACGCTGGCGACGCTGTTGGATGTGGCGGTGCCGAGTGGAAATATGGGGCGCGTGCTGGACGAGTGTTTAACGTATTGAAATGGTTGGCTGTGGTAGGCTTACAGGTAGTTCCAATAGGGAGTTCGATTAAGATTTATGGTAGTGTTTCGCGCGATTCGCTCACTGGTATTACCGGCCGTGTTGCTTGCCGGTGCTTCAATTGCTTCGGCGCAGGTGAAAGTAGCCATCATCAACCTGCAGAAAGCAGTGCTCGACACGGCAGAACTGACCAAAGCCCAGAAGGACTTGGAAGCAAAGTTTAAGCCGCGGCAGGATCAGATGGAAGCGATCCAAAAAGAGCTGCAGACGATTCAGACGCAATTGCAGACGATGGCGGGGAAGTTGACGCCGGCGGCTGAGCAGGAGTTGACGATTAAGGGTCAACGGCGGCAGCGGGAATTGCAGCGGATGACCGAGGACTTGCAGGGCGATGTGGACCGGGAACGGCAGGACGTGCTGGGCCGGAGCGCAAAGCGGATGGAAGAGGTTGTGAAGAAGGTTTCCGAAGCCGGTGGTTATGACGTCGTTATCGACGTGACAAACGCGGTGTTCTTCAAGCCAGCGCTGGAGATCACGAAGACGGCGACGGTGGAATACGACAAGGCTTACCCGGTTAAGTAGTTTCTTGGGTTAGCCGAGGGGGATCCGATGGGCAGTTATCTCGATACTTATGGTGTCAAGGAAGCCAAGCGGGGTCGGCTAGTTAAGCGCATCGTTTATGCGGCTCTGGGGTTGGCGGTGGTTGGCGGGTTGGGGTGGTTCTTTTTGCGGAACTACCCGGAGGAGTCGCGGATTCGCGATTTCGTGGCGCTGCTGGAAAAGAAGGACTACAAGGCGGCGCACGCTTTGTGGGGCTGCACGGAGGCGACTCCCTGCCGGGACTATGGATTTGCGCGGTTCGTCGAAGACTGGGGCCCGACGGTGGGGCCGGTGACGCGGGTGAAAGTGAAGAGCTGCGATGGCGGGATCATCCAGTTCGTGACCGTGCAGGGGAAAGAGACGCTGCTGTATGTGGATCGGCAGTCGAAGTTGATTTCCTTCGCTCCGTGGCCGGTTTGCACGCCGCACGTGAGAATTTAGAGGGGCGCGTTCGTGATGTGGGCGATGTGGTGGGTGCCGTGCCACGCGTAGAGGGCTAGGGTTTCTTCGAGGCGGCGGGGGCCGAGGACGGGGTGGACAAACGTCCGCTGCCACTGCGCTTCGGTGAGCGATTCGAGGAGAAGGACCCAGCGCATGTGGAGGGCGGTGAGGAGGAGGAGCGAGATGTCGACTTCGGCGGTGGCGGCGTCAGAGAGTTCGGCCCAGAGTTCTTCAGCGTAGGGTTTGATGACGGGGGCGTCTTCGGTGAGGGCGAAGCGGCAGCGAATGTATGCGTTCATGTGGCTGTCGGCCACGTGGTGGACGGTTTGGCGAATCGTCCAGCCGCCGGGACGGTAGGGGGTATTGAGCTGGGCGGGGGTGAGGCCGTCGACGGCGGCGCGGAGGAGCTCGGGAGTGGCGGCGATGGCGTTGAGGAGCTTGCGCCGGTCGGCGGGGGAGATGGATTCGGGCCAGGTGAACTGGCCGATGGGGTAGCGAGGGTCGGTTGAGGGAGTCATTGGGGTTGGTTGATCATGTGATTGGCGACTTGGAGGAAGAAGGGGCGGAGGATGGCCTCGGCCTCCGGGGGTAGTTGGGCGACGGTGAAGGCGTTTTGCATGATTAGGAGCCAGCGGTCGCGGGCGGCGGGGGTGACGGCGAAAGGGGCGTGGCGCATGCGGAGGGCGGGGTGGCCTCGTTGTTCGATGTAGCGCGGAGGCCCGCCGAAGCGACCGATGAGAAAATCTCGGAGGCGGAGTTCGGCACCGGGGAGGTCGTCGGCGGGATACATAGGGCCGAGGAGGTCGTCGGAGGGGATTTGGGCGTAGAAGGCGGCGATGAGGCGGGCGAAGCCGTCTTCGCCGATGAGCCCGTAGAGATGTTGTTCGTTAAGATTCATACGCCTTGCTGGAGGTAGAAGTAGAAGATGTCGGTGGCGGGCGGGACTTGGCCGAGTTGGCGGATCATGGCCATGACCTGGCCGCGATGGAGCGTGGCGTGATTGACGACGTGGAGGAGGATTTTCCAGCGGGCGCAGGTGAAGGAGGTGCCGTTGAGGCGGGTGGCGGTGAGGTCGGTTTCGAGGTCGGTGGCGGAAGCGACGTAGGCGCGGAGGCCTGCGATGACGCGGGGCCAGGTTTCTTTGAGGTCGTCGAGGGAGGGGCCGGGGTCGGGGTCGGAGAAGGGGATGGTCTGGCCGGTCAGGCGGGCGAGCCAAGTTCTATCAGCGTAGTAGATGTGTTGGAGGGTGGCGAGGACGGAGGTATGGGAGACCTTGAGATCGAGGGTGAGTTGGTCCGAGGTGAGGCGGGTGGCCGCGTCGAGAAGCTTGGAGGAGGCCCAGAGGGTGTAGTCGAGGTGGGTGAGGAGGGTAGAGTTGGGTACCATAAAAACGAAAAGCCGGGATTAAGAGGGTCTTAATCCCGGCGGTTGTGGGCTTGCGGGAAAGAGGTTACCGAGCAGCGAGAAGGGCGCGGAGGTGGCGGGCGCGTTCCGGGGAGCGAAGTTGGCGGAGAGCCTTGGCTTCGATCTGGCGGATTCGTTCGCGGGTTACGTCGAACTCCTGACCGATCTCTTCGAGGGTGTGTTCGCGCTCGCAGCCGATGCCGAAGCGGAGACGGATGACCTTTTCCTCTTTCGGGGAGAGGGTCTTGAGAATATTAGCGGTTTCGTCGCGGACGTTGGCTTCGATGACGGCGTCCACGGGGGAGCCGACCCAACGGTCTTCGATGAGATCGCCGAGAGCGGATTCACCATCGCGCCCAACGGGGGTCTCAAGGGAGACGGGGTCGCGGGAGATGGTTTTCAGCTTTTGAACTTTTTCAACCGGGATGTCCATGCGGCGGCTGATTTCTTCATTTGTAGGAGCACGGCCGAGCTCTTTTTCCAACTCGCGGGTGGCGCGAAGGAACTTGTTCATGCTCTCGTTCATGTGCACCGGAATGCGGATGGTGCGAGACTGGTCGGCGATAGCGCGGGTGATAGCTTGGCGAATCCACCAGGTGGCGTAGGTCGAGAATTTGTAGCCTCGACGGTACTCGAACTTGTCGGCGGCGCGCATTAGGCCAATATTGCCTTCCTGAATGAGGTCCAGGAGGTGAAGGCCGCGGTTGACGTACTTCTTGGCGACGGAGACGACGAGCCTAAGATTGGCTTCGACGAGGTCTTTTTTGGCGCGCTCGGCTTCGATTTCGCCGTGACGAATGACGGTGGTAGTGTGGCGAAGATCGGAGAGCGAAGCGCCGGCGGTGACTTCCCGCTTCTTGACTTCGCGTTTCAGTTCGCGGATTCGGTTGCCGTATTGTGGATTTTTGCGCTCTTCGAGGCGATGGAGTTCCGCGTCGAGATGGGTGATCTCGTCGACGGTTTTATCGATTTCCTGAGCGAACTGACGCCATTTGGAGGGGTAGAACTGAATGGCGCGAATGGCCAAACTGGTCTCTACCTTCGTCCTGGCCAGCTTCATGATGATCTTGCGACGCGCCTTGCGGGTGATCGGATCCTTCAATTCCGCGGGCTTCAAGGGGACGAGTTGTTCGACTTTCTCCGAGCCCTGCTGCAATTTCTTATACAGGGTCGCGACGACGAAGAATTTTTCGACGGCTTCCTTGCGCAGTTTCGCTTCGACGGTGGAGCCTTCCTCGGTTTCGCCGAGGTCGACGAAGTTATCGATGTCCTGTTCTTCGCGACGCAGCGCTTCGGCGAATTCGACGACGCGATGCTGCACGACGGCCGAACGGCTGATGGCGCGGAGCATCCGCAACTTGCCGCGCTCCATGCGACGGGCGAGTTCAACTTCGCCTTCGCGGGTTAAGAGAGGTACTGCACCCATTTCGCGTAGGTAGACGCGAACCGGATCATCGGTGTAAATTGATTCTTCAGGGGCTGCTTGCCCTGGAAAGTCGTCTCCATCGTGTACTTCTTCCGGGTGGAAAAAGTTTGCTTCTTCATCAAAAGGTAGCCCTAAGGGCTCTGTAGTGTCAGCGGAATACTGATCTTCGAAGTGATCCATCTAGACTCACTCTCCCGTGGAGGGCCTGGCCTTAAACTGTCGGAGGGAAAAAAGGTCGGCGGAACAGACCAACTCAGCAGGAGTGCCAAGTCCGATTGTATCATCCGCAGTAACCTCTTTGAAAGGTTAAAGTGGTGCTCCGCGCCTCGGATCCGACATTCAAGGTCTAAAACTGACTTCCTATAGGTAGAGATGCCAGGAAAGGCGTTTGGTTTCAGTAGGATGTTTCAGCTACAGCCGTAGTTATTGGCCAGTTCTTCGTTTGCTGAGGAGATTCTGGAGCTCGCTAAGGAAGGCCTGCTCGTCCTGGAAGTCGCGATAGACGGAAGCGAAGCGGACGTAGGCGATTTTGTCGAGCTGGCGCAGCTCGTCCATCAGAATTTCTCCTATTTCTGTAGTTGTTAGCTCTCGTTCTTAGCTATCGGCGAGGCGGCCTTCGATTTGGTCGACGATGGCGGCTAGTTTGGAGATAGGGATGGGGCGTTTTTCGCAGGCTTTAATGAGGCCGTTGAGGACTTTCTGGCGTTCGAATTTTTCGCGCCGACCGTCTTTCTTGACGACCATGTAGGGAATTTCGTCGATTTTCTCGTAGGTCGTAAAGCGCCGTTCGCAGGCGAGGCATTGACGACGACGCCGGATGGCATCGCCTTCCTTGCTTTCGCGGGAGTCGATCACCTTATCTTCAGAGTGGGTGCAGAAGGGGCACTTCATGAGTTTGGATCCTTTCCGAGGCTCTTGAGGCTTCCCCAGGAGAGGCCTTGGCGGGCGGCGAGTACGATGCCGAAGGGCATAACTACTACCCATGTAGCAAGCCAGCTAGCGATGGCGATTCCGGTGGCTGGGGCGGTGGCGACGCCGAAGAGTTGGGTGAGGACGAGAACTGTAACAATTTGGACGCCGCCGCCGACGCCGGGGATTTGGACGATGCTGCCGAAGGAGACGAAGCCGAGATAGACGATGACGTCGAGCAGGGAGAAGGAGTTGGTTTGGGGGAAGGAACGGAAGATGCAGAACACGGCGGCGAGAATGGAGGCCCATTCGATGATGGTGTAAAAGACGATGAGCGAGACGTCGGAGAGTTTTTGGCAGGAGGCGAGGCCGGTGCTGAAGCTTTCGAGGAGGGCTCCGATGCGTTCTTGGAGGGCGGGGGGGAGGAAGGCGAGGGCTTCGCGGAGGCGGTTGACGAGGGCGTCGCCGCCGAGGCCGGCGAAGACGAGGAAGAGGAGGCAGGCGCCGCAGAGGACGGCGATGAGGACGCCGCCGGTTTGCAGGACCCAGAGGAGGGCGGGGCCGAGGGCGCGACCGGTGGGATCGAAGGTGGCGAGGCCAAAGCCGAAGAGGATGAGGACGGCGAGGAGGTCGTAGATGCGCTCGAGAAGCCAGGCGGCCATTTGGGAGGAGACGGAGACATTTTCCGAGCGGGCGATGAGATAGGGGCGGACGAGTTCGCCGGGGCGGCCGAGGAGGACGATGGCGGTGAAGCCGATGAGGGTGTTGGCGAGGACGCGGCGGAAGGAAGAGTTGGGGTTGACGGGGCGGAGC
>JANODS010000277.1:0-4664 GCA_031412835.1 Acidobacteriota bacterium
GTACGATGTTCCCCAGCGCGTCCTACTCTGAATTCGTCGATCAACTGACCCAAGCCAACGGCGGCAGCCCGGCGGCGCGGAGTTGGATGATGAATTTTTTCCAAGGGGATGGAATGGTGGCGGCGTTTCCGACGGGCTCGCCCGCGGCAGCGATTGAGTTCAGCATTGGGGTGATTCCGCCTCCCGTGGGAGTGCCGGAACCGACGACCTACGGATTGGTTGGCTTTGGCTTGGCGGCTATGGTAGCGGCTCGTCGTAGACTGGAGCATGTTCGCCGTTCTACTACTTGCGCAAATGTTGACTCCGGAGATTGCAACTCGGCTCGCTGAACTTCCGCTCCATTGCATTCGGCAGGAGTACCCGAATAAGACGGGACATACGTCCGAAAGCGATGGCGATGCGCGGCTGACGCCTCGGCAACTGCACCCGGCCTTCTATGGCTGCTTGGACTGGCATTCCAGTGTCCACGGGCACTGGATGCTGGTTCGCTTGTTGAAGACGACGAAGGGGCTGCCGAAAGAGGCGGAGATTCGGCGGGTGCTGGCGGAGAGTTTTACGCCGGAGGCGATGGCGGGGGAGGTGCGCTACTTCGAAGGCTACAAGTTGGCGAAGACTTTCGAACGGACCTATGGTTGGGCGTGGCTGCTGAAACTGGACGAGGAGTTGCGGAGCTGGGACGATCCGCAGGGGCGGGTTTGGGCGGAGAATATGCGGCCGTTGACGAAGCTGATGGTGGGACTTTGGGCGGGGTATCTGCCGAAGCAAACGTACCCGAATCGGACGGGGGTGCATCCGAATACGGCGTTTGGATTGGTGTTTGCGCTGGATTGGGCGCGGGCGGTGAAGGATAGCGCGTTTGAGGCGCTCATCGTGCAGCGGGCGAAGGATTATTACCTTGCGAATACGGCGGTGACGGCGTTTCAGGAGCCGGATGGAACCGACTTTCTGTCGCCGAATTTGGAGGTTGCGGACTTGATGCGGCGGGTGTTGCCGGCGACGGAGTTCGCGGGTTGGTTCAACCGGTTTATGCCGGCGGCGGGGTTACTGAATTTGACTAAGGCTCCGGTGGTTTCGGACCGGAGCGATTTTCAGATTGTTCACTTGGATGGGTTGTATCTGAGTCGGGGGTGGTGTTTGTACGGCCTCGCGTCGGCGTTGCCGGCGGGTTCGGCGCGGCGGAGGAGCATGATGGCGGCGGCGAAGGGATTGATTGACGCGGCGCTGCCGAATGTAACCGGCGGTAACTACGGGGGCGAGCATTGGCTGGCTTCGTTTGCGGTGTATGCGTTGAGCCAGGCACCGCGGTGACGTAGCATAGGGCGATGCGAAGCCTTGCGGGAAAGACGTTGTTCATCACTGGCGCGAGCCGGGGGATTGGTCTGGCGATTGCGTTGCGGGCGGCGCGGGACGGAGCGAATGTGGTGGTCGCGGCGAAGACGACGGCGCCGCATCCGAAGTTGCCGGGGACGATCTATACGGCGGTGGAGGAGATCGAGGCGGCGGGGGGACAGGCGCTGGCGGTGGCGGTGGACATCCGCGATGAGGAGCAGGTGCAGGCGGCGGTGGCGGCGGCGGTGGCACGGTTTGGGGGGATTGATATTCTCGTCAATAACGCGAGTGCGATTAGCTTGACGCCGACGGCGGAGACGACGATGAAGCGGTTCGACTTGATGATGGGGGTGAATACCCGGGGGACGTTTTTGTGCACGCAGGCTTGCTTGCCGCATCTGCGGAAGGCGGAAAATCCGCATGTGCTGGTGCTGTCGCCACCGTTGACGCTGGAGCCGAAGTGGTTTGCGCCGAATGTGGCTTATGCGATTGCCAAGTACGGGATGAGCTTGTGCGTGCTGGGGATGGCGGAGGAGTTTCGGCCGTGGGGAATCGCCGTGAATGCGCTGTGGCCGCGGACGATTATCGCGACGGCGGCGTTGCAGGTGATTCCGAATGCGCCGGTGGACCGGGCGCGGAAGCCGGAGATTGTGAGCGACGCGGCTTGGCACGTGCTGACGGGCGATAGCCGGGGGCGGACGGGGGAGTTTTTGATAGATGAGTCAGTGCTTCGGGAGGCAGGGGTGACCGATTTTGAAGGCTATGCGGTGAAGCCGGGGACGCCGTTGCGGGACGACATCTTCGTGTAAACGGCTTGTAACGATTGGAAGGGCAGTTGGATCTTCTAGGGTATGAAGAACTTAGCGATGACCGCGATGGCTTTGGGATTTGCTCTGGCGAGCGGCGCGATGGCGCAGAAGATTCCGACGGGGACCGTAATTTCGGTGCGGACGATTGACCGGATTGACTCGAAAGAGACTGGCGTGGGGAGGACTTACCAAGCGTCCTTGGTGGATGATGTGGTGGTCGGCGGGCAGACGATTGCGGCGCGCGGGGCGAATGCGCAGTTGCGGGTGGTGGAGATGAAGAAGGCCGGGAAGGTGAAAGGGAACGCCGAATTGGCCGTGACCTTGGAGAGCCTGACGAGAAGTAACGGAAGAGTGGCGCGGGTAAGTACTGAAAATAGCACGACCGCCAGCGGCGGCAAAGGGAAAGATACGGCTTTGAAGGTAGGGATCGGAGCGGGAATCGGTGCAGCGATCGGGGCAATCGCGGGGGGCGGAAAGGGCGCGGCGATCGGGGCGGGCGTGGGCGGAGCGGCGGGAACGGGTTTGGCGTTGATGACGGGACCGCATGTGAGAATCCCGCCAGAAACGCCAATGACGTTTACAGTCCGTTAGGCTTGCATGGCGGCGTCCCAGCGGCGCTGCATCTCTTCTGGGGCCACGGTTTCGACGTGCTCGGCGACAAACCAACCGAAGCCGAACGGGTCCATGACCAGGCCGGCTTTTTCGCCGTAGAACTCTAGCTTTACGGGCCGGACGAGGGTGGCCCCGGCGGCGACGGCGGCTTGGACGGTGGCGTCGGCATCGGGGACGGCGAGGTGCATTTTCATGGGGCATCCGCCGACGGTGACCGGGCTGAGGGCTCCGAAGTCGGGGTACTCTTCGGAGAGCATGAAGTGCGAAGTTCCGATCGAGAGGTCGGCGTGGCCGATGCGACCGTCCGGCCCGACCAAGCGGAAGTTTTCTTTGGCGCCGAAGGCTCTTTCATAGAAGGTGATCGCGTCGGCGGCGCCCTTCACGGTCAAGTAGGCTGTTAGACTCATATTACATTACATAATGTAAACTAAATACGATGTCAATGGCTCCGCGAAAAAGAGGTCGACCGGCCAACCCCTCGACGCGCCCCGCGATCTTGACGGCGGCGAGGGAGTTGCTGGAAGTGGGCGGGCTATCAGCCGTGACGATTGACGCGATCGCTCGGAGGGCGAGGGTATCGCGACCGACAATTTACCGGACTTGGCCGCATGCGCTGGCGGTGGCGATGGATGCGTTTTTGGATTCGGCGATTCTACCGACGCCGCGCAAATCGTCGGGATCTCCGTTGCTGGATTTGGGGGCCCATCTTCGGCAGGTGGCTCAGCTTTTCACGACTCGAACTGGCCGCTCGATTGCGGCGATGGTGGCGGCGGCGCAGGGCGAGACGGAACTTTCGAAGGCGTTTCGGAACCACTTCATTCTACGTAGTCGGGAGGAGGGGCGGCGGTTGCTGCTGGAAGCGATTACGCGCCGGGAGTCCCGGGGCGATATCGATTTAGAGGCGGCGTTGGATCTACTCTATGGGCCGCTCTACTTTCGGCTGTTGATGGGACATGGCCCGTTGAACAACGCTTTTATCGATTCGATTTTGGAGCAGGCGCTGCACGGCTTAACTTTGCGTAAGCGAGGCCGCTAGCTCCCATTTGGCGATGCTTTCGAGGTGGACCTCGTCGGGGCCGTCGGCGAGACGGAGCGTGCGGGCGTTGGCCCACCAGGCGGCGAGGGGGAAGTCGGGACCGACGCCGGCGGCTCCGTGGGCTTGGATAGCGCGGTCGAGGACGCGGAGGGCGAGGTTGGGGGCGACGACTTTAATGGCGGCGATTTCGGTGCGAGCGGCTTTGTTACCGACGGTATCCATCATGTACGCGGCCTTGAGGGTGAGGAGGCGGGCTTGTTCGATCTCGATGCGGGATTGGGCGATATCGACGCGGATGGAGCCCATTTCCGAAAGTTTTTTGCCGAAGGCGACGCGCCCGGAGACGCGTTGGCAGAGGAGTTCGAGGGCGCGTTCGGCGACGCCGATGAGGCGCATGCAGTGATGAATGCGGCCGGGGCCGAGGCGGCCTTGGGCGATTTCGAAGCCGCGGCCTTCGCCGAGGAGGAGGTTCGTGGCGGGGACGCGGACGTTCGTGAAGGTGAGTTCGCCGTGGCCGTGGGGACGGTGGTCGTAGCCATAGACGGTGAGCAGGCGTTCGAGTTTGACGCCGGGAGCATCGAAGGGGACGAGGATCATGGACTGCTGTTGGTGGCGAGGGGCGGTGGGATCGGATTTGCCCATGAAAATGATGATTTTGCAGTGGGGTTCGCCGGCGCCGGTGGTCCACCATTTGCGGCCGTTGAGGACGTAGTGGTCGCCGTCGCGGACGATGGTCGAAGCGATGTTGGTGGCGTCGGAGGAGGCGACGTCGGGTTCGGTCATGCAGAAGACGGAGCGGATTTCGCCGTTGAGGAGAGGCGTGAGCCATTGGGCTTGCTGGGCGGGGGTGCCGTAGCGATGGAGGACTTCCATGTTGC
>JANODS010000278.1:0-1974 GCA_031412835.1 Acidobacteriota bacterium
GTGGCTCACCCCGCCCAGCATGAACAGCCAGATCACCCGCTTCGCCTTCGGCGCAAAGTGCGGCACGGCGTCGGCCACCAGCTTCTGGGGCAGCAGCGTCCCCAGCGCCAACCCCGCCAGTCCCATCCCGGCGTCAGCTAAAAAGATCCGCCGACCCTTCCCGTCCGAACATAACCGTTGTGCCATAAAAACTCCTGTCACCGCACCGTTACGAAATCATTGTGGTTCAACAAAACGTGCACCAGGCTTTCGCGCCCGTTCGTCTTCCCGTCCAAATACGCAACCGACTCCCGCAGTTCGGGTGCCTTCGGCCCCCGGCCCAAGAGCCGCTCAAACACCGCCCGCACGAACGCCTCCGGCTCGGTCACCGTCGCCAAATCCGCCTCCACCGCCCGCGCCACCACGAAGCCCAACTTCCCGTTTGCCAGCGCCAACGCCTGCTGCGGCACAATGCTCTCGCTCCGCTGAAAGCACTCGATCGGGCTCGCCGCGTCGAACGCTTTCATCAGGTCCATCTGCAAATCCGGGGCCGTCCGGAAATACAAGCTCCGTCGAAAAATGTCATGCCCTTTGGTCTCGTCAATCTCCGGCCCGCCCATCGTCAGATCCAGTTTTCCCGCTACGGCGAGGGCGCTATCCCGCACCACCTCCGCCTCCATCCGCCGCACGTTCATCCGCCATAACGACACGTTGTCCGGGTCCGCCTTCATCTGCTCCGGGGCCACCGTCGAAGCCAGCCGATATGTCTTCGACGTCACCATCAACCGGTGCATCGCCTTCATATCCCAACCGCGTTCCATGAACTCCACCGCCAGCCAATCCAGCAGCGCCGGGTTCGTCGGCTCCTGCCCGCTCTTGCCGAAGTTGAAGACCGTTGCGACCAGCGGAGCCCCGAAGTGCCGCGCCCACATATGGTTCATCGCGACCCGCGCCGTCAACGGATTGTCCTTCGCCGTGATCCATTTCGCCAGCGCCAACCGCCGCCCCGAACTTGTCGAAGGATACTTTGGCCCGATCGGCGTATACCCTTCCGCCGGCTCCTTCAGCGCCTTCGCCGCCGCCTCCAACCGACCCGCCGCCCGGTCCAACTTATTGTTCGCAAATTCGTGTCGCGCCCGGATCATCTCCGCATCGGCCTTCAACTCGTTGGCTTTCTTTTCCAGCTTTCGAGCCTCTTCGGCCAACTCTTCCGCGTTCGTCGGCACGGGCGTTTGCAGCGTTGCGTGGTCGGCCCGAATCCGCGCTTCCAGCGCCGGCAAATCCGCCTTGCGGAAGGCAATGTCCTTCTCTGCCGCCGCGATCAAAGCCTCTGCCTCCGGCTTCTCTTTCGCCTTCTTCAAATCCGCCTCGGCCTTCTCAATCGCCGCCTTCGCCGCCGCAATCAGGTCCCGTCCCACGAACTCCCGGGCATCCGGAAACGTATCGACGAGCGGCAGCGCCACGGGTTCAATCTTCAGTTCCGGTTTCCCGAAGAATCGCGGAATTCCGGGTTGCATCACGGCCGAGCTATCGGGCGTCGCTTCATTGCCACGGATGAACCGATAGGTGACCGCGGCCGCGTTCGCATCGTAGGCGCGCGGCAGGCCGTCTTTCAGCACGTCGGCCTCACCGGGAACCCGATCCGTCCGCACCTCGTGCGACTCGAAGAACGCCCGGAATTTGTAATAATCCGTGTGCGGGATCGGGTCGTACTTATGCGTATGGCACCGCGCGCACTTCATCGTCACGCCCAAAAACGAAGCGGCAGTGTACTCCGCCGTATCCTGCAGCCACACGTTTCGATTGAACAGGTACCAGTTCCGCGCGAGGAAGCCCGTCGCCCGCGCGACATCCGGATTCCCCGGCTCAAGCTCATCCCCAGCCAGCATCTCCTGAATCATCCGGTCGTACGGTTTGTTTTTCGCCAGCGCCTCCACCGTCCAATCCCGCCACCGCCAAATGTGCCGCGCGCTGTAGCGCACCTGCCCCGATTTC
>JANODS010000279.1:0-1784 GCA_031412835.1 Acidobacteriota bacterium
GCGCGCGGTCTCGACGGTCACGGCGGCGGGGGGATCGGGGGGGATCTCGCGGACCTGCGTGATGTCTTCTTTTTTCTTGTTCTTTTTCTGCGCTTGGAGCAGGGAAGTCGCCGCCAGGAGGAGGGCGAAGGAAAGGAGGAATGCGCGGCTGACCATCTGGGGTTGATTTTAGCAGACGCCAACAAAACGTCAGGCGCCGGGGGTGCCGGCGCCTGACGGGGTGGAGCTTCGTGGGGGGACTAAGCGAGGTTGGGTTGCGAGTTCCGGCGGCGGAGGTAGCCAAGGTAGGCTAGGCCGGTGCCGACGCAGAGGAGAGTGGCCGCGTCCGGGGTCTCCGTGGGAGGAGGCGGGGGGGGCGGGGCAGTGGTGATGGTTGAGGTGCCGGAGGATAGGTTGTCGAGGACGATGTAGCGACTGGCCGGATCGATGATGGTGATATCGAAGTAGCTGAAGGCTTGAGTGTCGCTGGAGACGCCGAAGAAGGTGAGTCCAGAGGCTTGGTTGAAGGTGGTTATGGTTTGGGCGCCGAGACCTTGGGGCGTTACGGTGATGTTACCGGATCCGCCGCCGTTTCCACCAAGGCCTAGGCTGAGGCCAAAGGCGCTAACGGAAGTGGGGGTGCCGCCGCTGCGGAAGTTGACGCGCATGGAGATACTGTTGGTACCGGAACTCGTGTCGGAGAAGACGATGGCTTGGGTGTTCCAGTTCCAGAAAGTTTGGGAGCCGTTGGCGTAGGCTTGGCGGAGGACGAAAGCGGAGCCGTTGCTGCCGGTTACCTGGAAATCGTTGTTGTAGTAGCCGTTTAAGTTGTTGTAAAACACTTGGTTGCCTGCAATAAGATTATTACCCACGGTAAAGCCTCCGCTGTTTCCAGCACCGAACTTGCTGAAGTCGAGGTCAATGATGGAGGTGGAGTCGGCCAACCAACTGGGGCGGTCGGAATAAGTCAAAGTCCCGGCTGTCAGCGGGGTCACGGCGAACACAGCAAAGGCGGCTGCGGCCAAGCGAAGTCGGAGGATGAGGCTCATGGAAGATTCCTGTTGCCGGAGTGCCGGGCACTCTGGACTTTATGTTTTGTTTCAGTACGGTAGTCCTGTAACAAGACGTAAGTTCTCATCCGCGGATGGGAGGGAAGTCCTGGGAAGTTACTCGCGTATTTCCGTAATCGATTTGTCGGCGGTTACTGGAGGGAGCGGGTGACTTTGGCGCCGTAGGCGCGGGCGGCGGCGAGGACCTGAGCTCGGTTGAGCGTCAGGGGTTCCTTGCGGCGGACGACGAGGCGACCGTTGATGACGACGTCGTTGACGTCGGAGCCCTTAAGGGCGTAGACGAGGGCGGAGTAGACGTTGAAGAGGGGGACGGCTTGGGCTTGATCGATATTAATGGTGATAAGGTCGGCGCGTTTGCCGACTTCGAGGGAGCCAATCTCCTTTTCCATGCCGAGAACGCGAGCTCCATCAATGGTGGCCATGGCGAAGAGCTTCGTGGCCGGGAGGGCGGTGGGGTCGTTGGCGGTGACTTTGGCGAGTTTGCCGGCGAGGTCCATTTCTTCGAAGAGGTTGAGGTCGTTATTGGAGCCGGCGGGGCCGTCGGGGCCGAGGCCGAGGGCGACGTCGAGGTGGAGGAGTTTCAGGATGGGCGCGATGCCGCTGGCGAGCTTCATGTTGCTGCTGGGACAGTGGGCAACTCCGACGCCGCGGAGGGCGAGGGTTTTGATGTCGGCGTCATCGAGCCAGACGCCGTGCGCGGCGACGGTACGGCCGGTGAAGACGCCGAGCTTTTCG
>JANODS010000280.1:0-7532 GCA_031412835.1 Acidobacteriota bacterium
GTCATCGACCGCCAGGCCGGCGTTGTCTGCGATGCCAAAAGCGGCGTCAGTGGCGCTGGCCGCAAAGCCAGCCTCGCCACCCACTTCTGCGAAGTCACCGAAAACTTCTCGGCCTACTCGTTGCTCTACCATCGCCACGTCGCCGAGGTGCTGCAAAACACCGGCCTCCGCGAAGCCGAGTTCAGCTTCGCCGCCCAGTTGATCCCCGTGCACCGCGGCATCCTCGAAACCATCTACTTCCGCGCCTCGGACCTCAAGAGCGCCGCCGAAATCGTCGGCATGTACGAAACACGCTACGCCGACGAACCCTTCGTCCGCATCTACGAACCCGGCAGGGTCCCCGACCTCCGCGCCGTCGCGCGGACCAACTTCTGCGATATCGGCGTCGTCTTCGATGGCCGCACCAAACGGGGCATCGTCGTCGCCGCCATCGACAATCTCGTGAAGGGCGCCGCCGGCCAGGCGATTCAGAACATGAACCTCATTCTCGGCTTCCCCGAAACCCAGGGACTGCTGTGAGAGTCCTCATCAAACTCGGCGGCACCCTCCTCGACGACGCCGCCTCGCGAACCGCAATTAGCACCCAGTTAGCCCAGGCCTGCGCCGCGAATCCAGAAACCGTCGTCGTCCACGGCGGCGGCAAGCAGATGACCCGCTTCCTCGCGGAACGCAACGTCGAGAGCCATTTCGTCGAAGGGCTCCGCGTCACGACCCCCGAAGTGCTCGATGCCGTCTTGAAGGTCTTCGCCGGCACGGTGAACCACCTTCTCGTCGCTTCCCTCGTCGCCGCCGGGGCCAAAGCCGTCGGGCTCAGCGGCATTGATGCCGGGCTCACCGAGGCCGAACAACTCCGCCCGGAACTCGGTGCCGTCGGCCGGGTCATCCGCTCGAACCCCGCGGTGCTCGAAATCCTTACCGCCGGCCACCTCCTCCCCGTCGTCGCCTGCGTCGCCGGAGACCGCTTCGGCAACATCTATAACGTCAACGCCGACCAAATGGCCGTCGCTTGCGCCATCGGTTACCGCGCCAATAAACTCCTGTTCCTGACCGATGTTGACGGCGTGAAAGATGCCTCCGGCCACGTTATCCCCGTCCTCACCCTGGCCGAAAGCCGCGCGCTGATCGAAACCGGCGTCGCCACGGGAGGCATGCAGGCCAAGCTCAACGCGGCCGCTGATGCCCTGCTCGGGGGAGTCGACGAGGTCGTCATCGCTCCCGGCGGAGCCGCCAACATCGTCGCCCGACTCCTTGCCCAGGAACCCGTCGGAACCCGCTTCGTCAGAGGATAGATAAATGAGTAGCCCCCTCATCTCGATCGCCGCGCCACGTTCGTTCGTGCCCTCCGATTACGTGGAAGGCCCTACCGAACTCAGAAGCGCCACTCTCAAAGACATCGGGCCGCTCCTCAGCCTCATCAACGATTACGCCGCCAAGGGGATAATGCTCCCCCGCACTGAGTTTGAAATGGCGGAGAATATTCGTGATTTTACCGTAATTTATGCCGGCTCCAGGCTCGTCGCGTGCGCCGCCCTGCATATCTATAGCCCACTCGCCGCGGAAATCCGTAGCCTTGCCGTCGACCCGGGCTGGAAACAGCACGGGCTAGGACGCCAATTACTCGAAGCCCTCGAAAAAGAGGCTATTTCCTTCGGCCTGCGTACACTTTTCGCCTTCACCTATGTCGATGGCTTCTTCCGAAAATTAGGGTACGACGTCGTTGATCGCGGAGAACTACCGTTAAAGGCATGGAAAGATTGCCTCCGATGTCCGAAGTTTCAAGCATGCGATGAGATCGCCATGCTGAAGACGCTTAAATATTAAGGGGGGGCCCGACTACCCCCAAATGAGGGCAGTCCTACTGGATAGTACTGACTGATAAGTAGGAATACTTGCAACAGAATCAGAAAGCATAGTACTACCCTGGCCGAGAAAGTGTCTTACATTTGCTGCCGACGACGCTGCGGCATTACCCGCAAATGAACTTGAAAATAATCAGAGAAATTACGTACGACAAAAGCCACCTGTCTGTATAATCAGCAACAAAGTATCCCATCTGTATATCAATTTCAGATTCGGATTCTTTCGTTTTTAAGAGGCAAGTATGAAGGCTCTAACCGTCGATGTCCGCGAGTCCACTGGACGTATTCTCTGCTGTACGATTTTTCGACCTGGCGGCAAAAAGCTCCTCGCGAAGGGGCACACTTTAAACGAAGAAGACGTTCGGCTCCTCGAGACGGAAGGCATGGCCGAGGTTTGGGTCACGTCTTTAGATGAAGGCGAAGTCACGGAAGACGAAGCCGTGATGCAGGTTGCCACCGCTATTGGCTGCGGGGCGCTCGAGATCCGGCCCGCCGCCGGCGGACGCGCCAACCTCTTCGCCACGCAGGATTGTTGCCTTCTTGTTGACGACGAACTTCTCAAGCAGATCAACTGCACCGCCTCCATCGTCATTGCCACGCTCGCGAACTTCAGCTACGTCACGGCCGGCCAGCGCGTCGCCACGGTAAAATCCACCCCCTTTGCCGTCGCCGCACCCGAACTCGAAGCTGTCACCTCCATCCTCCGCGAGCGCGGCCCCATTCTTCAGGCGCGCGCCATGCAGGATCCTCAGGCCGCCGTCCTTTACACCGATCCCGTCGCCGGCGATCGCGCTCGTCAACTTTTTGAAAACGTCATGCGGCAGCGCTTGGACAAATTCCGCGCCACCTCCAACTTTGTCCTCAGCGCGTTGGAAGACGAAGCCGCCGTCGCGCGCGCACTCCAGCATCTCATCCGAGCAAAGCCAGCCGTAATCCTGGTCGCTTCGACCACCGCCCCGGCCGGCCCCGAAGACGTTAGCGGCCGCGCCATGGTCCGCATCGGGTGCCACTTGGAACGTTTCCTCGCCCCCGTGGAACCCGGCAGCCTGCTTCTGATGGGCTACAAAGATGAAATTCCGATTATTTCTGCCCCGGGCTGCTTCCGTTCCGCTAAGATGAACGTCGTCGATCTTATTTTGCCCGCCTTGCTGGCCAAGTACCGCATCTCCGGTTGGGAGATTGCCGGGTTAGGCCACGGCGGCCTCTTAAGTTAGAGCTTCTCAACCGACCCATGAGCCTCACCTCCGATAGGCTTCTGGTGTCTTAGAAGGCCGGGTGTCATTATGACGCCCGGCCATTTTTCTGATTCAGCTATCCTGAAACACGTATGCGGATTCGTTCGGTGCAAGCGCACCTTCTCTCCTATGTTTTCCCCCAGCCCGTGGAGCTTTCTTTTTTTGGCGGCACCCGGCAGATCCTGAAACGGGATGCGATGCTCATCCGCGTCGAGACCGAAAACGGCCTCGTTGGCTACGGACCCGGCCCCGGTAGCGAGGACGCGGCCGAACAGATTAACGGCACAATTGCTCCTTGGCTGGTCGGTCGCCTACTCAGCGACATCGACGCCCTTCGCGTCCAGTTTCAGCAAGCGGCCCGGCCCAGTCCGCTCACCGCCAAGCTTTACGGAACCGTCGAAGTCGCCCTTTACGATCTTGTCGGAAAAAACCACGGAGTGCCGGTTTCGGAGCTCCTCGGGGGCCGGATCCGCGATCGGATCAAGTGCTACGGCTCGGCCGGAATGTACCAATCGCCGGAAGGCTACGCCGCCGAAGCCGCCCTGTGCCAGCAGCTCGGTTTTCCTGCCTATAAGATGCGACCGGCCGCCGGCCCTGAAGCCGACGTCGCCGCGGTAAAGGCCATGCGTGCCGCCACCAGCCCCGAGTTCGGCCTCATGGTCGACGCCCACGCCTGGTGGCGCATGGGCGACCGCTCCTACTCCCCCGAAACCATCCACCGCGTCGTCGAGCAGATGCACGAATCCGAGATCACTTGGCTCGAAGAACCGCTTCCCCCCGCCGACCACGCGGCCTATCGAACGCTTCGCGACACCGGCATCGTGCCCGTGGCCAGTGGAGAGCACGAAGCGTCGTATGATGGCTTCCTCGACCTCATCGAAGGCGGTTGCGTCGACTACGTGCAAATGGACGTCGTCTGCCAGGGCGGCTACGCGCTGGGTCGCCGCATCTTCGACGCAATCGAGCGAGAAGGCCTTCGTTTCGCCTTCCACGCCTGGGGCAGCGACCTCGAACTCGTCGCCGCCGCCCAACTCGGCGTCTGCTGGCCCGAACAAGTCATCGAGTGGCTCGAATACCCGCTCTATTCGCAGCCCGGCCGCAAGTTCATGTACGAGTTCCCGCTTGCGAGCGCGATGCTCCGCGAGCCGCTCGTCATTGAGGCCGGTGAACTGGTCGTCCCTCGCTTGCCGGGCCTCGGCGTCGAGATCGACGAGAGCGTCATCGCGAAATTCCCCTGGGTGCCCGGGCCCTGGTCCTACTTCACCCTCGACTCCCCCCCAGGCCGCTTCGCGGTGACCGGCGACCACGCCATCACCGGCCTCGACAAATGATCGCCGCAATCGGCGGAACCGTCGCCGCGTTGGCCGGAGCCGCCTGGGCCGTCCGCGGACGCTCCTCTCAAATTCTGGCCCCGTCCGTCTGGCGCGGAAAACGAACCCGGAAAGCGGTCGCCCTCACCTTCGACGACGGCCCCTCCCCCGGCACCGCCGCCATCCTCGATCTCCTCGCACAAGCCGACGCCACCGCGACGTTTTTTCAATGCGGCCAGAACGTCGAACGGCATCCCGACCTCGCCCGCGCCGTTTCCGCCGCGGGCCACGAAATCGGCAACCACACCTGGTCCCATCGACGCCTCGATTTCGCCTCCGTGGCCACCATGCGAGACGAAATTGGCCGCACCCAGCAACTACTCTCCGACGTTCATGGAACCGCCCCGCACTGGTTCCGCGCACCGTTCGGAGTTCGCTGGTGGGGGCTCGGCCAAGTCCAAGCCGAGTTCGCCCTGCAAGGTGTAATGTGGACCTGCCTCGCAAGAGACTGGAAACTGCCCGCCGCCCAAATCACCCAACGCGTTACCAACGCCCTCGAACCCGGCGCCATCGTCTGCCTCCACGACGGCCGCGGCACAGCCCAGAACCCGAACATCGACGAGACCGTCGCCGCCGTCGCGGATATCTTGCGCGGCTTGCACGCCGACGGCTGGACGGTTCTGCCCCTCAGTAAGTTAATTTAGATTCTGAGCGCCCGCTCGGTCCTTGGCATCAGGCACCACGAGGTGCGTATTGCCAAGTATCGCGACATCCTCGAAGCGGTGGTTGTTTAGTGCGTAGCGCCTCGAACTTTGCGATGCTGGAAAGCATGTCTGATGACATCCTGCAAAGGGTTATCAAAGTAGTCGCCGAAGCCCAGAAGCTTCCCATCGAGAAAATCACGGCCGAATCGACGTTCGAAGAACTCGCCATCGACTCCCTCGACGGGATTCAACTGCTCTTCCACCTGGAAACGGAATTTGATATCAACATACCCGACGAGGCCGCGCGAGAAGTTCGCGGCATCAAAGAACTCGCCGAGGGCGTAGAAAAACTCGTGGCCCAGAAAGCCGCGTGACCCACCGCCGCGTTGTCATCACCGGCCTCGGCTGCATCTCGCCGCTCGGTCCGGATGTCGAATCATTTTGGGCCAAAGCCCGCCTCGGCCATTCCGCCATCGGGCCGATTCGCGGCCTCGACATGAGCGACGTTCGCTTCCAGAACGGTGCCGAAATCCACGGGTTCGTACCCACCGAACACTTCGACGACAAGCAACTCATCCCCCTCGACCGCTTCGCCCAACTCGCCGTCGTCGCCGCCCGCGAGGCCGTCCGTCAAGCCAACCCCGCCTGGTCCGACGCCGAACGTGCACGAACCGCCGTAGTAACCGGCTCCTGCTACGGCGGCAAAACCAGCGAGGACGAAGGCTTCCGCGAAATCTACGGCAATCCTGGGAAACGACCCCGGGTTCATCCCATGACCATCCCCCGCCTGATGGCCAACGCCGGCACCAGTTGGATTGCGATGGAGTTCGGCCTGCAAGGGCCTTCCTACACCGTCTCCACCGCCTGCTCCTCGGCCAATCACGCTATCGGCCAAGCCTACTGGCTCGTCCGCTCCGGCATCTGCGACATCGCTATCACGGGCGGCTGCGAAGCACCTTTCACCCCGGGGTCGATGAAAGCCTGGGAGGCTCTCCGCGTCGTCAGTTCCGACACCTGCCGACCGTTTTCGAAGGATCGAAAAGGTCTCGTCCTAGGCGAAGGTGCCGCCATGCTCGTCCTCGAATCCGAGGAACGGGCCCGAGCCCGCGGCGCCGTCATTCTTGGCGAGATCGCCGGCTTCGGCATGAGCGCCGACGCCCACCACGTCACGCAGCCCAGCATTGATGGCCCCGCCTTCGCCATTCAACGGGCGCTCGAAGACGGCCGCATTGACGGCACCGCCATCGGCCACGTCAACGCCCACGGCACCGGCACCCCCGCCAACGATCCGGTCGAAACCGCCGCCCTCCGCCGCGTCCTCGGTGCCCAGGCCAACCTCGCCCGGGTAACGTCCACCAAATCCCTCCATGGTCACGCCTTGGGTGCCGCTGGAGCCCTCGAAGCCGTCGCGACCACCCTCACCCTCGCCCGAGGCGAAGCGCCGCCTATCGCCAACTATCTGGGCCCTGACCCCGATTGCGACCTGCCCCTGATCCTCGCCCCCGAAGCGTGCAACGCCGAGTACGCCATCTCCAACTCCTTCGCCTTCGGAGGCCTCAACGCCGTGCTGCTCTTCCGCGCCTATCGCGCCTGACGATACTCCAGCGTCTCCGCCACACTCGTCCGGTCTTTCGGGAACACTTCCAACCGAAAAATCACGGTCGACGGCGAGCTCCGATAGATCAATTGCCCCGCCTGCAGGTCGTTAAAGCTCAGCTCAATCCGCCGACTGTCATCGCCCGCCAAAATCGTCATCACTCCCCGGTTCGCATTCCGCACGGCCGGTGCCGTCCGGTCCCAACTCACGACCAACCGATCCTCCAGCCGCTGCACCCCCAGCGCCAGATTCCAAGCCTCCAGATACGGATTCGCCGGCGTCCTCGGTCGCATGCTGATCGCGATTTGGAATCCCAAAATCACCCCGAGCAACATGAAGATAAACGAGAGCGGAATCCAAACCCAGCCGCTCCGCGCACCCTTCGCCTTCGGAGGAATCACCGCCGACTCCACAGGAATCGCCGCGGTTGAAATCGGCCCCGGCCCTATCCTCGACTCCGAAATCGGCCGCTCGCCAGGCTCGGCCGGCGGCGTCCGATTCTGCCCGAACCGTGCCGCCGCCGCCTGCCGATCCACGCTCGAGACGCCTCCGCCCAACTCCTTCCGCCGAAACGGAAATTCTAAATATGTCGATTCGCTATGGATCGACTCGCCTTCAAAGAAGAAGAACCCCGCCACGCTCGCCCGCGTCGCGTAAGGCTTCACAATCAGCGACACCAAATCCCGCGCTGGAAAATATTCGTCGAGCAAGGAAAGGTCTTCCGGCGCCAGATGCAAGCCGTCCCGCGTATGGCTCCGGTAGTAGCCCACAATCTCCGCCGAACCCGCCTGCAGGCGCTGAATCGTCTCGCTCCAAACCGCCAGATC
>JANODS010000281.1:0-1625 GCA_031412835.1 Acidobacteriota bacterium
TCGGCCCCGGCGGCAAACGCGCCTACGTCTCCAATACCAATAGCGGCACCCTCGCCTCCATCGACATCGCCACCGGCAAAACCACCCTCATTCCCACGGGAAAGTACCCGCAAGGCGGCGTCCTTTCGCCGGATGAAAAGACCATCTATTTGACCAACGCCGAAAGCGACAAGATCACGCTGATCGACACCGTCACCGACAAAGTCACCGGCGAAATTGCCACCGCTACCTACCCCAATCGCGTCACCATAACGCCCGACGGCAAAACGCTCGTCTACTCCCTCGGCCAAACCGGCGAGGCTGTCGGATTCGCCGACGTCGCCACGCGAAAGCAGACCGGCACGATTCCCCTCCACGGCCAGCCCCTCTCGCTCACCCTCAGCAAAGACGGAAAATTCGCCTTCTCCGGCATCCAAAGCCAAGGCAAAATCCACGTCATCGACGTCTCCCAACGCAAGATCCTCCGCACCATCACAACGCCCAAGGACGCTGGCCCCGATCCCGCGCTGCCGCTCGATTAATCCCCCCTCGACACCGTATAATCACAGAACCCACTAGGAGATCAAATTGGCATTCAATCGGCGACACTTTTTCTACGGCAGTCTGCTGGCCGGCGCGGTACCCACCGGGGGCTTCGGCAGCACCCCGTCCCTTAAATTGATGGGCTACAAGTCGCCCAACGAGAAGCTGAACTTCGCCGCCATCGGCTCCGGAGGACAAGGAAACAGCAATATTCGCGCCGCCTCCCCCACCGAAAACATCGTCGCCCTCTGCGACGTCGATGACAAACGCGCCGCCGAAACTTTCAAGGCCTTCCCCAAAGCGCCCACCTACCGCGACTTCCGCAAAATGCTCGACAAGGAAGCCAGCAACATCGACGCCGTCATCGTCGCCACCCCCGACCACATGCATGCCACCGCCGCCATGTGGTGCATGGAACGGAACAAACACGTCTACGTCCAAAAGCCGCTCGTCCGCACCGTCTGGGAAGCCCGCCAAATGCGCGCCGCCGCCAATAAATACGGCGTCGCCACACAAATGGGCAACCAGGGCTATTCGAACGAAGGCACCCGCCAATGCGCCGAAATGATCTGGAACGGCGATATCGGCAACGTCACCGAAGTCCACGCCTGGAGCGACCGCCCCATCTGGCCGCAGGGCATCACGGAGATCCCCAAAGAAACGCCCGTCCCGTCCACCCTCGACTGGGACCTCTGGCTCGGCGTCGCCAACGCACGCCCCTTCTCCGACGCCGGCCTCACCAAGCCAGACCGCTTCGGCGGCTACTACTATCTCCCCTTCAGTTGGCGCGGCTTCTTCGATTTCGGCGCCGGTGCCCTCGGCGATATGGCCTGCCATATCCTCGGCGCACCCAACATGGCGCTGCATCTTTCGAAGCGCAAAATCGTCGGCGTCGAATGCGTCAAGAAGGAAGGCGTCAGCCCCTTCCAATTCCCCAAATCCTGCACCCTCCGCTTCGACTTCGCCGCCTATGGCAACATGCCCGCGCTAAAGGTCTTCTGGTATGACGGCATGAAGGAAAGCCCCAAAATAGAGGGCGTGCCCACAGGCGAATGGGTCGGCGACCCACCCTTCATCCGCCAGGCCGGAGGCCGGACCGGTCC
>JANODS010000282.1:0-1747 GCA_031412835.1 Acidobacteriota bacterium
ACGGTTGCTTCGCCTCAGGGGATTACAGGAACGCAACCGATTAGGGCGGTCGCTGATTGACAGCCACCTACCTCGCGCCGGAGTGAGGGTTTGCAGCACAAGTGGGCGGAAGCATTGCGCGAACGCGCGGAAGGAGTAGAATCGGTTGTGTATGAGCAAGGAATACGTCGAGCAGCGGGACGGCAGCTACTACATTGCGGGCACGCGCGTCTCCTTTGATTCGCTCATTCACGCCTTCCGCCGGGGCGAGTCCCCTGAAACGATCCGCGAGAATTTCGAGGTCCTCGGCCTGGAGGAGGTCTACGGCGCGATTGCGTACTACTTGGCGAACCAATCCAGCATGGATGCGTACCTGTTGCGCCAACGGCAGAAGTGGACCGACGGCAGGCGTAACGCGGAGTCCCTGCCGGCGAGCCTGCGGCAAAGGCTTACGCGCGCCAAGGACGAAATACACAGCTCCAGTTCGTCATGAGGGTTCGGTTTCTGGCGGACGCCGATCGGACTTGGGCGCTTGGTGCGCAGTTGGACCTCAGGGGATTTCATGACGGCTCAATCCGTCGAATCGCGCCGTATGGAGGATCCCGAGATCTTGGCTCTCGAATACTCGTTTCCTATGGAGCAGGAGCGATGCCGGGAACCTGCAAGCAGTTCAGTTCCAACAGCGGAGTTTTCCTGAAATCGAGTTCTTCAATCGGAGGGATTCACTCTGGTGAAGAACTCGGGGGCGATCCCAAAGAACGCTTCCCCAAGACTCGCTTTAAATTCCGCTTGCCTCGCAGGACGGCGATAATCGGCATTGGCCGCTCGTCCGGCTGATAGACAATCACGAACGAATAGAGAGGGAAAAACAAAACCGGGTGTTTGGTGATGTCTTTACGCTGGTGTCCCTGGTAAGGCATTCTTGCCAGGGAGGCGAACATTTCGTATAACTCGGATTCAATTCGGTCGGCGAGTGCAACGCTGTCGAGGGCAATCGTCCGCCAGATCTCGAACAGATCATTTTGTGCTTCAGAGGAAACGCGGAATAAAGTTTCCATCAACTCGAATGCTGATCAAGCCAAGCGGCTTTCCGCTGCTTCATATCGGCCTTCGACGCTTCCGCCGAGAAGAACTCGCCACGCTCGAACTGCCCGAAGGCGCGTTCGATTTTTTGACTGATCTCGTCACGGTAGTCGGTCAGACCTTCTTCCTCAGTACGTAACAACTCCAAAGCGCGCTCAATGACTTGATGGGGATCCTGGTAGGCCCCGGTCTCGATAGCTTGGTCGATTAGCTTTTCCTGGTCTGGCCGGAGCGTGATGGTCATTCGCACCTCTTGAACGTATTATCTCAGTTCCGTCGCGACGATGTTTCCCCGAAGCTTGGATGGAAGGCTTTGAACCCTTACTCTCTTCAATGACCAACGACGCCAAAGACCGCCACGATTCACAGCCACCTGTTCCACGCTGGAGTGACGGTTCGCCGCACACGTGAGCGGAGGCGTTGCCCGAACGCGCGGAAGGGGTAGAATCGAGTGGGTATGAGCAAGGAATATGTCGAGCAGCGGGACGGCAGCTACTACCTTGCGGCCACGCGCGTCTCCCTTGATTCGCTCCTTCACGTCTTCCGCCGGGGTGAGTCCCCTGAAACGATTCGCGAGAATTTCGAGGTGCTCGGGCTGGAAGAGGTCTACGGCGGGATTGCGTACTACTTGGCGAACCAATCCAGCATGGATGCGTACCTGTTGCGCCAACGGCAGAAGTGGACC
>JANODS010000283.1:0-2894 GCA_031412835.1 Acidobacteriota bacterium
GCCCCGCTCCCCTCCCGCCCCGCCCCGCCCAACTCCGGCGGTCGGCCCATGTTGACCCCCAGCAGCGTCCCCTATACCCCCGCCCCCCCCAAACAAACCCTCCGCAAGCCCGGAAACTACGTCGGCGCCGTCGTAAATCACGCAAAATATGGCCGAGGCAACGTCTTACGCCAAGAAGGCGACGGAGATGATGCTAAACTGACAGTTAGTTTTGCCGGTCACGGCTTGAAAAAGCTCGTGGCTAAATTTGCAGGATTGAAAATCTCCGAATGAATACGAAGCACGTCTCCGATAGAACAGAACGCAAAGAGCTGAAGCGCAAAGCCCGGGCCAAAGCCCCGGCCAAGCCCAAGCGCGCCGAAACCGTCGCCCGCGGTTCCATGAAAAAGAAGGTCAAGCAAATCACGAAGGGTCAGACCGTCCGTAAACGCTAAGCACGGCAAAATCCATCGCGGGAGGCTCCTGACGTGAGCCAGTTGTTTCGCACGAAGAGCATCGACGCTCTCATCGCAGACTCGGAACAAACAGGACGAAGACTCGAAAGAACTCTTGGTCCTTGGAGCCTCACCGCCCTAGGGATCGGAGCCGTCATCGGCTCCGGCATCTTCACCCTCACCGGTACCGCCGCCTCAGGCGTTACGCTGAGTACCCATTCCATTTTGCACGCGCCTGTTCTTGATCTCCTCATGAACGGGCCGAACGCCGTCTCCACCATCGGTCGCCCCGGTGCCGGACCCGCCGTCGCCCTCTCCTTCGTCATCCTCGCCCTCATCTGCGGCCTCGCCGGCCTCTGCTACGCCGAACTCGCCTCCATGATTCCTGTCGCTGGCAGCGCCTATACGTATGCCTACGCCACCATGGGCGAGATCGTCGCCTGGATCATCGGCTGGGATCTGATTCTCGAATACGCGGTCTCCAACATGGCCGTCGCCGTCGGCTTCTCCGCCTACGTCAATGCCATATTAAAGTCCCTCACCGGCTCCGAACTCCCGTCTTATCTTTCGCAACCCACCATCGTCGGCGGCCAGTGGTCCGGTGCCTGGTTCAACCTCCCGACGTTCATCATCCTCATGGCCGTCACCTACGTCCTCGTCAAAGGCGTTAAGGAAAGCGCGAACGCCAACATCGTCATGGTCATCATCAAGGTAGCGGCCATTCTCATCTTCATCTTCGCCGCCTCCGGCTCCATAAACGCCGCCAACTACACCCCCTTCATGCCCAACGGCGTCTCCGGCGTTCTCACCGGCGCGGCCATCGTCTTCTTCACCTACATCGGCTTCGACTCCGTCAGCACCGCCGCCGAAGAGTGCCGCAACCCCAAACGCGACCTCCCCATCGGCATTTTTCTCACCCTCGGCATCTGCGCCGTCCTCTACGCCTCCGTCGCCACTGTCTTAACCGGCGTCGTCAATTGGAAGGATCTCGACTCCGCCGCCCCCGTCGCCAAAGCCCTCACCGCCATTGGCAAGGATAACTTCCAGGTCGTCGTCTCCACCGGTGCCGTCATCGGAATGTTGAGTTCCTTATTAGTCTTCCAATACGGCCAAGCCCGCATCTGGTTCGCCATGGCCCGCGACCGCTACCTGCCCGACCTCTTCGCCGACGTCCACCCCAAGTACAAGACCCCCCACACCGCCACCTGGGTAGCCGGTTTCCTCGTCGGCATCCCCGCCGGCATCTTCGACATCGGTACGTTTGCGGATCTCTCGAACATCGGAACCCTCTTCGCGTTCATGCTCGCCAGCGCCGGCGTCATCGTCCTCCGCCGCACCCAACCGGACCGCCCCCGCGGCTTCCGCGTCCCCTGGGTCCCCCTCCTCCCCATTCTGTCGATCCTATTCTGTTTCATCCTGATGCTTAGCCTGCCGCTTGAAACCTGGGTACGCTTCTTCGTCTGGCTCGCCATCGGCCTAGCCATCTATTTCTTCTACGGCAAGCAGCGCGCGGCATTGCGCTAGCGCGAGCGCTCCACCCCTCCCTGCTCCGCTTTACCCCACGAATTGGTCACAAAACTGTAACTTTCTACGTTTCGTCCCGAAAAGATAGCACTTTACCCCTTTCCTTATGAATCTAAAAGGGTAATATGTAGGTATATGCTTCGAGCACCACGCCTATGATGTGGATGTTCTTTCGGGTTAGCGCTTTCCGATTCACGGGCGTGGGTTCTCCAACCCACCGTTTCGCCTCCCTACGGCGCAGTGATTTCCGTACCTACCCGCCAATCCCCGGTTGCCCAGAGAACTCTGGTCGCCCAAAACCCAAGTCAAATTCTTCAGGGGTATCTCAAAAAATTTCATGAAACCAAAAAACATGGTCCGAATAGGCCTCGCGCTCGCCGCGTTCTGCCTACCCTCATTCGCACAGATCACTGGCGAAGTCGTCGTCCGCGTCTCCGACCCTTCGGCCGCCGCCGTTGTCGGAGCGAAGGTCAAACTGGTCAGTAGCACTCAAGGCTCCACCCGCGAAGGCTCCACCGACACCGCCGGCTCCGTCCGTTTCTCTCTTCTTACCATCGGTGACTACTCGGTAAAGGTGGAAGCCACTGGTTTCTCCACCGTTGCCACCACCGCACAGGTCAACTCCGGTGCCACTAAAGAGCTCGCCGTCTCACTCGAAGTCTCCTCTACCAAGACGGAAGTCGTCATTGAAGAATCCGCGCTCACCATCGCCACGACCAGCGCCCAAATGCAGTCCAACGTTGAGTCCAAGGGCATCACCCAACTGCCCTTCGCCAACGGCATCCTCGCCCTCGCAGGAACCACCCCGGGAGTCACCCCGGTTAGCGCCCGCAACCCCTTCCTCGGGCAGGGCAGCTACAACTCCAACGGCGGCCGCGGGCGCGCGAACAACATTACCATCGACAACGCCAACGCCTCCGACGTCTCCACCACCGG
>JANODS010000284.1:0-6272 GCA_031412835.1 Acidobacteriota bacterium
GGCCTCTGAAGCTGGCTTGGGGGCTGCGGGAGCCGTTGTTGCGGGGGTTGATGCGGAGACCGGCCAGGCGGAGCATGGGCTGGGCGAGTTCGGCGATGGGGGGGTAGCGGTCCGGCTCCAGGAGGAGCAGGTGGGACTTCGCGGGGTTTACGCTCGCGATGGGGGTGGCGGGGGCCCGGAGCACTTTAAGGATGGCTTCGGGGGGTTGTTTGTACTTGGTCTGGGCTACGAGGGCCAGCGAAGCGGCAAGAGAAATGAGTAAAAGGCGTCGCATGGTGGATTTCTTATTGTGCCATTTTGGTTACGAGTATAAAGTTCTTCGGGAGAGTTGCCGATTACCGAGGCATGGAACAGTTCGGTCTAGCAATGATCCTGTTTGCCTCCTTCTGGGTAGGCGCGGTGGCCGGTTGGCTGGCGATGAAGCTTCGAGAGCGCTCGGCGTACGAGCGCGGGAAGGGGGATGCAATCACAGAACTTGCCTCGCTCAAGGAACGCGTGGATGCGCGGGATGCGCAGATTGTGGAGCTACGGCAGAAGGCCGACGCGAGTGGGGCGGAGGTGGTCCGACTGTCCGGCGAACTGAAAGTAGAGGGGGATCGACGGGCTACGGCGGAAGCTCGAGGGCAGATGATTCCGAAATACGAGGCTGAGATTGAGGCGCGGGGAAGTCGGATCATGGACATGACCCAGGACCTGGCGAAGCTACAGGCTGCGCTGGCGCAGGCGACAGCGCGATCAGAAGAGACGAAGAAGAGTTCCGATGAGAAGATTTCGAGCTTGAGCGACTTGCAGGATCAGTTGGGGGCGACTTTCCGAGCGATCACGGCCGAAGCGTTGCAGAGCAATAACCAGGCGTTTCTTGAGTTGGCGGCGACGACGATGAGCCGGTTCCAGGAGACGAGCAAGGGCGAGTTGGAGCTGCGTCACCAAGCCATCGGCGAGCTGGTGAAGCCGCTGAAGGAGCAGTTGGATAAGGTCGATACGCGGATTGTGGAGTTTGAGAAAGAGCGGTCTGGCGTGGTGGGGGCGATCTCGCAACAGGTGGAGAGTTTGCTGAAGGCGCAGCAGGGCTTGCAGGCGGAGACGAAGAATTTGGTGAATGCGCTACGGACGCCAGCGACGCGGGGGCGTTGGGGCGAGGTGCAGTTGCGACGGGTGGTGGAGATGGCGGGGATGGTGGAGTACTGCGACTTTGAGGAGCAGCCTCGGGTGGAGACCGAGGATGGAGCTTTGCGGCCGGATTTGGTGGTTCAATTGCCGAATCAGCGGAAGATTGTGATTGATTCGAAGGTTTCGTTGTCGGCGTATTTGGAGTCGCTCGATGCTGTCGATGAGACGGCGCGGGTGGCGAAGTTGAAGCAACATGCCGAGCAGGTGCGGACGCATCTGCAACGTTTGAGCGCAAAGCAATATTGGGATCAATTTGCGCAGTCGCCGGAGTTTGTGGTGGCCTTCCTGCCGGGGGAGACATTCTTTAGCGCGGCGCTGGAGCAGGACCCTTCGTTGGTTGAGTTCGGGGTGGAGCGGCGGGTGATTTTGGCGACTCCGACGACGTTGATCGCGCTGTTGAAGGCGATTGCGTATGGTTGGAAGCAGGAGAAGCTGTCGGCCAATGCGCGGGAGATTCGCGACCTGGGAAAGACGCTGTACGACCGGATGCGGACGGTGGCGGAGCATTTAACGGAACTGCGGAAGAATTTGGACCGGACGAACCAATCGTTCAATAAAGCGGTGGGTACGTTGGAGGCTCGGGTGATGCCGGCGGCGCGTCGATTCAAAGAGTTGGGCGCGGGCCACGGCGATGAGATTCCGGTGGTACTAGAGTTGGAGAACTCGCCGCGGTCGCTTCAGGTGCTATCTGAGGAGTTGGGGACGAGTAACGCGGAGGTTGTAAGTGATCCGGTTGCGGTGTAGCGAATTGTAAAGGGTTCGTAAAAGTCGATTGATTGGTGTAAACCGTTAGGCTGTTCTCCGCGTATTACTAGTAGGAGACAGCAAAAATGAAACGCCAAATTGGAAAGATGATGATGACCGCCGCGGTGGCCGGAGCGATGCTTTTGCCAGCGGCGACGACGACGGAGAACACTCCGAAGGCGCAGGAGCGCTTACAGAAGGAGGTTCGCCGGGAGTTAATTACCCTGCCGTTTCTGGGTATCTTCGATAACCTCAGTTACCAGATTGAGGGGGACACGGTTACTCTGACGGGCCAGACTATACGACCGGTATTGAAGAGCGACGCGGCGAACCGGTTGCGCGGGATCGAGGGGATCGCGAAGGTTGTGAACCAGATTGAGGTGTTGCCTCTGTCGCCGTTCGATGACCGGTTGCGGCTCTTGGTGGCGCGGAACGTGTATGGGCAGTCGGCGTTGAACCGCTACGCTTTGGGCGCGAATCCTTCGATTCGGATTATTGTCAAGAACGGCAATGTGACGCTTGAGGGAGTCGTGGATCGGGAGATGGATAAGAACATTGCCTTCATCCAGGCGAACGGCGTGGCTGGTGTGTTCTCGGTGACGAACAATCTTCGTGTGGTGCGAGGTTAAGTCACTTGCCGGGAATCGTAGAGCTGCGGTTGGCGGGATCGTAGAACGTTTTTGTCCGCAAGGCAAAAAGGTCTTCGGTCCTGCCGCCGTTGAGGACTAGATTGGCGGTATAGTTGCCTACCGCCGGGCCATGCTTATAACCGTGGCCGCTGCCGCCCCCAAGGAGCCACACGTTTTCGTGTTCGGGGTGGCGGTCAATCAAATAGTCTCCATTGACCGTGTTTTCGTACTGGCAGACTTCGGCCTGCGCGAGAGGGGCTTGCGCGAGTTTGGGGAAGCGCTTTTGGAGATATAGGCGCACTTTGTCGACGGAGGCTTGGGGAACGACGCGTTCTTGCGTTTCGGGGTCGACTTCGCGGCCATGGCCATCGGGAGCGATTTTGAAGCCGCGGTTTTCGAGGTCGGGGAGGCCGTAGATGGTATCGCCGGGATCGACCCAGGCGGGGAGAAGGGGGGCGCGGAAGGCGGGGTCGCCGGCGGGGGTGGCGAAGTAGAAGACCTCTTGGCGGGTGGGGCGGATGCGACCTTTGAGAAGGGCGGGGAAGACTTGGGGCAGCCAGGGGCCGCAGGCGAATACGAATTGGCCGGCCTTGACCCCGGCGACGCTGGTGATTTTCGAGCCCGGAGGGGGCGGAACGACACGGGCCTGTTCGTAGCGGAGTCCGTTTTTTACGAGGTGGCGGACGACGGTGGCGACGCCTCGACGGGCCATAAGGCCGCCGGCGTGGTATTCGAAGATGCCCCAGGTGAGCCCGTCGAGGCCGAAGGCGGGGAAGCGTTTGGCGATTTCTTCGCGCGAGAGGACGTCGTGTTTGACGCCGAGTTTTTTGAAGGCGACGAGGTTAGCGTTCATATAGGCGTCGTCTTTGGTACGCCCCATCCACAGGAATCCTGTTTCGTTATAGAGAGTTGGGTCGGTTTGGGCGTAGAAGTCTTTGTAGACGGCGAGGGCTTCGATGGACCAGCGGGTGTAGATTTCTTTGGGCCCGTAGCCAGCGCGGGTGATGCGGGATTCGCCGCCGGAGCTGGCGCGATTATTGGCGGGGCCGTGTTGGTCGATGAGGGTGACGTTGGCTCCCGCTTTGCGGAGCATGAAGGCAGTCCAAGCTCCGAAGACTCCGGAGCCGACGACGGCGACATCGGGAAGGGGTTTGGTTTGGGCCACGGCTGCTCCGGCTACAACAGAAGTACTCAAAAATGTTCTGCGGGAAGAATGCGACACGCTTCTCAGGGTAGCAGGATGGGGATTTCGTCGATTGGCGCGGAATTGGGTCGGCGAAGCTTCTGGTGTTCTGGTGGTAAAACGGTACGGCGCAGCGCGGGGTTAAGGAGCGTCGGGTCGAGGTGAAGTCGAGGGAGGGGTGGCTTGTCTGCTGGGTGAGGAGGAGGGGCGATTTTGGGGCAAGTTTCGGGACTAGTCGATGGCAAGGGTTGTTTCGTTGCTGGCGCGGCCGTTGCTGATGAGGCGGACGGGGACGGCGAGGCCGCGGGGGGCGTCGGGGGGGACGATGAAGTTGACTTGGTCGAGTCCGGCGAAGCCTGGGGCACGGCCGGCGTAGAGAGGGGCTACGCGGACGCCTCCGATTTCGACGGCGGGGGCGAGGACGGCCCATGCCAGGCCGGCGCGGATCTCGGTGGCCCCTAGGCCGGTCGCGTAGAGGGTTAGGACGTCGCCGCGGCGGGCGGGAGTGTTTGGGGTGATCAGGGCTCCGGAGACGGCCTGGGTGGCGGCTGCGTCGCCCGTGCCGGTGCCGTTCTGGGTGAAGATGGCTGGAGATGCGGCGTCAACGAAGACGTTGATCTGGTGGGCTCCGGCGGCGCTGCGGACGTCAAGTGTGACTAGGCCGCGGGCGGTCTCCGGGAGGATTGCGTTGATCTGAGTAGGCCCGACGAACTGGAGGCCGATGGGGGTGCCATTGGCGAGGACGCGGACGCCGTTCAGCTCAGTGGGCAGGGGCAGGGCGGTGGCTTGGGCGGCGCTGGGGGCGAGTTCGGCACCGTAGAGAGAAACGAACATGCCGGGGGCGCGACTGAGAGTGGGGACGCGCCCTGCGGCGGGCAGGACGGCGGCGAGACGGGGGCCGGTCTTGATGACGGCGACGTTGTAGCCGACCGGAGTGATGGTGACCGCGGAGGTGGCTTCCGGCGTGGCGGTGATTTTCAAGTCTTGACGGCCGGAGGGGACGAAGTCGGCGTACCAGGCGTAGGTGCCCTTGACGAGATCGGTCGCGCCGGCGGTGATTTTGGTGGTGGCTTCGATGGCCTTGCCTTCGCGGTCCTGGTAGCTGACGAGGAGGCCTCCGTTGGCGGCGAGGGGGCCATCGGGGTTGGTGCCGATCTGCTTCCAGTCGTTGTTGTTATCGAGGAAGGAACGGATGATGCGCCAAGAGAGGTGCTCGTCGGAGTCTACTTCGGCGAGGTAGGGGGCGCGGCGGCAACCGGCGGTGACGAGGCCGAGGAGAACGTTGTTGGTGTGGCAGTAAGGGACGATGCGGAGACGGTCTTCGCCAGCGAGAAAACGCATGGAGGCGGAGGTGAGGGAGACGAGTCCGTCGCTCGTGTTGCTGGCGGCGCCGGAGATGGAGAGGGCGTCTACTTCGCGGAGGTCGCCCGAGCCTTGGTTCCAGGTGCCGAGATCGAACAGGAAGCGGCTACCGGGGAGGACGGCGCGAACTTGGGGGTCCGTGTCGGCGACGCTGGCAAAGGCTTGGGGGAAACCGATACCGAAGTGAGGGGTGCCGAGGAAGATGGCTTTGCGAACACGGTGGTCGGCGGGAGGCGTGAAGGTGGCGGCGGCGTTCTGCTTACCGGCGAGATAGCTGCGGAGGATGAGGCCGCCCATGCTGTGGACGATGACGTCGACTTGGGGTGCGCCGGTTTCGGTGATGCGTTGGCCGAGGGCGGTTCCAAGTTCTTCAATGGTGGGGCGGAGGGCGGTGGAGGCGGGGACGGAGCAGTTGTTGAACCATATGACTTGGCGACCGGCGGCACGGAGTTTGTCTTCTAGTTGGCCGAAGGTTTCGCGGCTCGAGGCGTTGTCGCAGGGTGGGGTTTGGTAGCCGTTGATGAGCACTACCGGAGGGGTGGCTGACTGGGCGAGAAGTAGGCAGGGGAGGAGAAGTAAGGCGAGGCGCATACTCTTTTATTGTGCTTCAGAAACACGAAAGACCGTCCCCCCGGGGGGACGGTCTCGGAATTCGTCGTGCGTGCAGACTTGGCTTAACCGCGCGAGACGTTCTCTGCCTGCAGGCCTTTCGGGCCTGTCTTGACTTCGAACTCAACCTCCGATCCTTCTTCAAGGGCCCGGTATCCGTTCATTTGAATCGCGCTGAAATGAACAAATACGTCCTCACCGCTGGACCGCTGGATAAAGCCATAGCCTTTCGCGGCATTAAACCATTTCACTACACCTTTTTCTCTCACTACTAAATCTCCTAAAGCTAGATACTACGTTCAAAACGCTACTGCGGGAAAATGACTAAAACGTCTAGGAATCAACAGTTTCGACGCAGCGCTCTGAAAGTTTCTCACATTGGTTACGGACATGCAAATCGGGGGGTGAGGCGAGCGGCTTCCGAGGGAGCTGGCATTGCGCATCGGTGAGGCGGATACAGTGTAGAGCGGGGGGGACTCCCTACCCTTCGTCAAGGCTTTTCTTTGAGCGAGCATTGGGGGATCTTCCCCCCGACCCCCTGGGATTTATCGCTTTATGGCGGACTGGCGACTCCG
>JANODS010000285.1:0-1169 GCA_031412835.1 Acidobacteriota bacterium
CCGCTCCTCCTCCTGGCCACGCCGGAGAACCCCACCTACGTCTACGTCTTCGCCATCCTCTTCGGCTTCGGCATGGGTGCGGACTACATGCTCATCCCGCTCATGGCCGCCGAACAATTCGGCGTCAACACCCTGGCCCGCGCCATGGCCATCATTCTTCCGGCCGACACCATCGGCCAGACCTGGTTCCCTTACCTCGTCTCCCAAATCCGCCAAGGCCAAGGATCAGCCAACACGAGCTACGGCCCCGCGCTGAACATCGTCTTCGTGCTCGCTTTCATCGGCGCAGTCGCCATTCTCCTGCTCCCTAAACACGCCTTTACCAACAATGCCGCGCCAGTTCACCTACAAAAATCTTAGTCAACTCCAGCAGGACGCCCAGACCCGCACCCAGCACGTCCGCTTTGAAACCGACAAGGAAGCCGTCAAAGCCGTCCTCGGCCGTAAGGTCCGGATCAGCGATTCCGTCACCCTCGGCAACGCCATGGCCATCCACCCCATGGAAGGCTGCGACTCCACCCTCGACGGCAACCCCGACGAACTCACCTGGCGGCGCTACGAACGCTTCGCCCTCGGCGGTGCCAAGCTCCTCTGGTTCGAAGCCACCGCCATTCGCGAGGACGGCCGCGCCAACGCCCGCCAACTCTGGATCCACGAAGGCAACGTCGACGAGTACGCCCGCCTCCACGCCCGCATGATCCAGCTTCATCAGGAGAAATTCGGCTCCACCGACGACCTCCTCATCCCCATCCAACTCACCCACTCCGGCCGCTACTCCTACCCCAAGCGGATCATCTTCTATCACAACCCCGTCATCGACCAGAAGACCGCCACCCCCGCAGACTACCCCATCTTCTCCGACGCCGAAATGGAAGCCCTCGAAGACCAATACATCGTCGGTGCCAAACTCGCTTGGCGCGCCGGCTTCCGCGCCGTCGACCTCAAAGTCACCCACGGCTACCTGCTCGCTGAAATGCTCGGTGCCCGCGCCGGTCGCGACGGCCAATACGCCGGCTCCCTCGAAAATCGCACCCGTTTCATCCGCAACGTCCTCGCCAAACTCCGCGCCGAATTCGGCTCCGCGCTCACCATCTGCATGCGCCTCGGCTGCTTCGATAGCGTGCCCTACACGAAAAACGAAGCCACCGGCCTCGGCGAGCCCCTGCCCT